>JABDMD010000038.1 GCA_013001685.1 Gammaproteobacteria bacterium
CCAATAACCTTTAAAGCGTGTCCAATCCACTCTCTCATATGCAGTAACTCAATATAGATATCTTGCAACGAAATGGCTTTAAATATGACAAGCCAATATCTTTAAACCTCCATTATTCGGTGTTTTATTCCATGTAGCAGAACATTTTATGCCAAAAATGTTCGACTTAAAGCCTGGAAGCGTTATGATTCGGCTAGAAATTTACAACGGCATGCCACGAAAAGCTGCTCTATAACCCCTCGCTACAGGAGAATGCAATATGTTTGGATTAGGTGGGAAAAATAAGGACTTTAAAGTAACTATTAAAAATACAGGGCAAACCTTTGAGGTCAAAGGCGGCATCAATCTTTTGCAAGCTGCAAAGAATGCTGGTATCGATTGGCCTTGCGATTGTAAAGTTGGTTCATGTGGTTCTTGCCGTGCAAAGCTAGTAAGCGGAAAAGTTAAAGAATTAACTGACTTCGCTTATACCCTAGATGGCGATATGTTGAAAAGCAATTACATCCTTGCTTGTCAATCCCGTTTGAAAACTGATCTTGAAGTTGAGGTTGATTTTGATCAAGGCGCAATCAACCCAGATTACAAATCTTAAACATTACTTTTCTCATAAAGCGTGGTGAACTATTTGCCACGCTTTTTTATTACCTAAAATGTTTTTCAATATGCACGTCGCCCGCTAATGACATTTTGGACTAGCCTACAAATTTGGAAAGAAAGTGCTTACAACACCATGTGGTGTTTAATTGGCTGCTCAATTAGTGACTTTGGCACCATTGCCTTTTTTCAATTCACTAAATTAATATCAATCCATTGCTTATACTCACCTTAGCAGTGATTAATAGATTGATAACTAACATAGTTCTGGAAACCGCCATACTGAGCAGAAAAGGTATGACACTTAAAATTCACTCAGCACTGCACTAGGTATGAGTTTTATATCGATGGTTACTATGGAAGTAGCCATGAATTTTTCCGATTACTTTTTAACCGGCGGCGCAAAATTAATTTGGTGGGTTATCCCTATTATGCTTTTAGTAGGGTTTTTAACGCCTTGGCCATATAATATTGGCGTCTAAAAAAGTTTGGCCAAGCTTGTTGCCACTAAAATAGTGCCAAAAATAATATTACAAGAAAAATCAGAAGACAGCTCGCATAGTCAATTTCAATTACTTAAAGAAAATCGCTTTCGACCTTTCTTTCTGACTCAGTTCTTTGGCGCCTTTAATGATAATGTCTTTAAAAATGCATTATTTATACTTATTGCATTTCAAAGTAGTTACGCAGGCTCTACTGACTCAACCAATATTATCAACCTGGCAGCTATTCTATTTATAGCGCCGTTTCTATTGTTTTCCGCAATAGCAGGCCAAATTGCTGATCGATATGAGAAGTCATCTTTAATCAGGCGCATAAAACTAGCAGAGATCTGCATCATGTTAGTTGCAGCATTTGGCTTTTACTTTCAAATAATTCCTCTACTTTTATTTGCATTATTTTCAATGGGTATGCAATCGTCACTATTTGGCCCGATCAAATATTCTATCATTCCACAGCATCTTAAAAAAGATGAACTCGTTGGAGGAAATGCTCTAGTCGAAACTGCAACATTTGGTGCAATTTTACTCGGTACGATGTTAGGTGGAATTTTAATTGGTCTATCGGCTGGCGCTAAATTGCTAATACCGTTCGCAATGTTAACGCTAGCGATGCTGGGTTTTCTAAGCAGTATAAAAATTCCTCTTGCTCCAGCTGTTGATCCTAATTTAAAGCTTAAATGGAATACTCTATCAGAAACATTTAACAACCTGGGTTCACTACGAGAAAATAGAACCGTATTTAATTCAGTCCTAGGTGTTTCGTGGTTTTGGTTTTTAGGATCAACTTACATAACACAGCTACCTAATTTCACACGTCTTTCATTAGGTGCTAATGAACAAGTTGTAACATTTTTTCTTGCTCTTTTTTGCATAGGCATTGGGATTGGCTCATTAACCTGTGAACGGCTTTCTAACCGCACTATTGAGTTAGGTCTTGTACCTGTCGGCTCTATTGGACTTACAATTTTTGGTGCAGACTTATTCTTTGCAACTACTACTCACACAACTGCTGAACTAATTGGATTTAAAGAATTTATATATAACCAAACTAATTGGCGCTTAATTCTCGATATCTTACTATTAGGTGTATTTGGTGGAATCTATATCGTACCTTTGTATGCCTTGATACAAGCTCGCTCTAATCCTAAACGCCGTTCCCGCATTATTGCTGGCAACAATATTCTCAATGCTCTATTTATTATAGTCGCGGGAATATATGCAATTGCCCTTACTAGAGCTGGGCTCAGCATACCGCAGTTGTTTTTAATAGCCGCAATATTAAATGCAGTAGTCGCTATTTACATATACACACTGATTCCAGAATTTTTTATGCGTTTTGTGGTGTGGATTTTAGTGCACCTTGTATATCGGATTAAAAAAGTAAATTTGGATAACATCCCAGAAGAAGGTGCCGCAATTGTAGCTTGTAATCATGTAAGTTTAATGGATGCACTGATTATTGGTGGCTGCGTACGACGCCCGATTCGTTTTGTGATGTATCATAAAGTTTTTAACATTCCATTTTTGAGATTTATTTTCAAAACCGCAAATGCGATACCTATTGCACCGAAAAAAGAAGATCCAGAACTTTTAGAACAAGCATATAGTCAAATTGCCAGTGAACTACAAATGGGAAATGTAGTAGGTATTTTCCCCGAAGGAAAACTAACCTTAGACGGTGAGATAAATGATTTTAAAACTGGCATTGAACGCATACTTAAAGAAACTCCCGTACCTGTTGTTCCAATAGCATTAGAAGGTATGTGGGGCAGCTTTTTTAGCAACAAGCATGGGAAACCACTAAGCGGCATCCCACGCAGATTATTGGCAAAAATTAAAATTACTGCTGCGAAACCATTGTCTGCAGATCAAGCAAGCGCAGCATCTCTACAAAAGGCGGTGTCTGAATTACTTAATTAGCAGATGTTTTAAATACCATTAAATAGTATAAAATAAGCGCTATAATATTTATAAATAAAAACACTCTCTATTTAACAACATGCCAATATACCAGATAAAACATCATGCGTTGGATGCATATTCTGTCAAAGCGATTCGCAGCATTCTGGGCGAAAAAAGATATATTGTTGATGAATTTATCAAACAGATCGAAACTTACATCGAAGACTACTATGCTGTAGTCAAAAGTAGTTTAGATATACCTCAATCAAAAGCCACAGCAGACCAACTTGATATTACTGCGGAAGATATTAATAAAGTCCTAAATGACTTACATACCTTACCCACTTTTGGTGTTCCTTTATTAAAAGCCAAAGCTTCCTTCTCAGGATTAGGTTATTTGCCCGAAATTTTAGATCGCACACGTACAGATTTAATGCATGTAAGAGATATTATAACTTGGGCAACCGATAACATTCGCGGTGAAAACAATCAAGACGCCCTGCACCGCATAAAAATGCTAATCACCAAAGTCGCTAAATTATATAAGGCTAAGTTTAACAAGCCACTACATACACATGAAAAATCTGATTTCATGCGAATCATGCAAATCGTTTTTTTAGAAATCGAGGAGACATTTTCTACCACGATGATTGAAAGAGAAATAGACTCACTTAATGAAGAAGATCTGTCAACAAGATACTAACGCATTACGGTGACAGAAGATCTATCAAAAATATTTGTATACTTCTTCATATATTCTTCTGCAATTGCCTCAGCTTGATTTAATTTAATATTATCCAAATTTATCGCTTTTTCATCACGGCGAAGACTCCCAAAAGGTGGGTTTTGTGCAACTGCAGTTGCCGCCCACGCATAAGCTTGAACATTGTCTGGCGCAACGCCAATTCCTTTAAAATACACTTCACCCATAGCAAATTGTGCGGGTATATAGCCTTGCTTTGCAGCAAGCAACAAATATCTTTGTATCTCTTGAGAAAAATCTGCTTTATGAGATTTTTGGAAAATATCATTAATTAAAGTATCAACTGACGCCTGGGTATCTTCTTTTGTTTGTTTTGAGTTTTCATTATTCCTTTCAAATAAAATATTTTCATTTTTTAGTATTTCAGTTTTTGATTTTCGATTGTTACTCAGTTCAGATACGTATCGCAAAACAGCCAAACCATAATAAGCTTCGTGATTACCTAAACCAGCTGCTTGTGTAATAAGCGTATTTGCAGTTTCGTAGTTCTCGCTAGTTGATATTTGCGTCAACAATCCACTATTAGGTACATCCGCTAAAAAAATATACCCATTATCTGCCTCGAAATCACAATTAATACAGAAATGACACATACCAGTTTGATAGAGGCGCTCTGCTGTATCCAAACCATCATCTGCACTTTGGTTTACATCTTTCACACACTTATCAATAACAGCACTATCTGCAGAATTGGTAATGTCAGAAAAAATATCTTCTGCTAATACAGCAGTAGAGAAAAAAATTAAGAGCAGAATCTTGACGAGTAATACTTTCACAATGCACCCCAACTGTGAAATGGATTTGCACTATATCAAGCGATTAATACATAAATTGTTCCAATAAAGATAAATGGACGATATAAAGGAATGGATGGATTTTTTATAAAGAGCACTATTAGTTTCAAATAGTTAGCAAATTGAAATTGACTTTAATGCAAAATATCAAACACCAGTTTCTTGTATGAATCAATCCGCCTCAGCAATTGACGCTTCTAATTCTTTAATTAATTTATCTGTACCAGACTCTACCTGTATAAGCTCATCACGCAATGATGCAATCGCCTTTGCATTAAGATTATGCTTTAAAAATAGCACCTGATCTCTAAAAGGTTTTAGTACCAGCTCAATGCGCGATTCCGCTAACCGCATCGCAGCTATAAGTTGCTCATAGCGCAATTTAGTATCTTTCAGCTGCTGCTCACTTTGAGCACGCAATTTTGGGCTTTTCGTATAGATCTAGCTCTTGTTCCCATTCTTCAAACAAAGCGATTGAAACATCTTCAACACTATCTATTCTTGCCGTAACTTCATCTGCACGTGCTTCACTTTTCTGTAGTTCTTTATTAAGTTTTTCATACGTATCTTCTAAGTCACTACCTTGAAAATTAGCAACAGCGCTAAATTCTTCTAATGCAGATTGAAATTGTTCTTTAGCATCTTGCTGTGACTGCTTTGCCTCTTGTACCCGATCTACCATTATATCGCGTTCTGGATACCAATCTTTTCTAAAGCGCCGTAGTAAGCTTGCGAGCATGCGATAACAAAAAACAAAATGAATAAATAACTTGAAAATCTAGCAATAGATTTGAGTATAGATAAGTAATTCATAATGTTGTAATGTGTTTAAAGTAATAAATTAAGATTAGTTATAAAATTTAGAGCGCAATATTAATGCATGCCTAAGTATAGTATTTGAAAATTATTGTATATTAATAAGCATCTGCATTCCCTAATCCTATTCTCTAAAAACTTTCTTACTAATATATAGTTTATAATATCAATAGCAATTTTCATAAGCTCATGCATCACGAAATTAAACCAAGCCTACTTGAACCTGGCACAGTTATCGCCGTGCGCTATACCTTGTATAAACATTTTGCAATTGTTAGTGACCGTACCAATAATGGAATGCCAAATCTCATCTCCCTCTCTTACCGAACTAGCAGAGTCCAAGAAGAGCCATGGAACATAGTAGTAGGTAATCGATGCATCGAACAAAGCTTTATCAAGGGCAATTATCCTAAAGATATCATATTGTCACGCGCACGCAGTTGTATAGATGAAAATGTAAAATATGAACTACTAACTTTTAATTGTGAACATTTTGCACGTTACGCACATGGCTTACCCATTGAGAGTATTCAGGTAAAACGTGCAATTTATGGCGCAGTTCTTGGAGCAGCATCATGTGTATTGCTTCCTAAATTAACTGTTACACGATTCGCAATAATGGCTACAGCTGGTGCAGTGACTTCACTAAGAAGATCCCTACATAAGTTATAAAAAAAGTACTTTACTGTATCGATATTCCCTCAACTCGCATCAAGTGTGATAGTGATTCTTCCAACATAGATCGTGCTTGCGCTGTTGTAGCATGTAAATATGCATGTAAAGCAGCATCTTTACTATTCTCGCTCTGACATTCTGCGCTGTAAATTTCAAACGCAACCAAATCACGCACTAATTCAGTAATATGTTTTGGGCATTCGCACTTTATAGTTTTTGATAGTTTAGATAATTCAGCTAACTGTTTATAACTAAAGCTCCTCGCAGGGATTGTTTGCTCAAAATGTAATGTCGAACCTACTTCTAAACTAGGAAGTTTCCCACTCCCTCCAGAATGATAAATACACAAACGTGCCAGCTCTTGCACATCGACAGAAGACCTTACAACTGTAGTTTGCGAGGATTGAATCTGTTCAATATGCTCTTGGCTACTAAATCCATAAATTAGTATCAAATGCCATGCGCCAGACACTTCGCGTATTTTTTGAATTTCAACAGCGGTACGTTGGTTTATTGTTGGCCTTTCAATAACCACAATATCCGGTTTCTTTGAACTTTTTATTTTTTCTTCAAACTCATGAATGTCTTCATATATACCAACAACATCTATTCCGTTTACTTCAGGCAGTCCATCTAACACTCTTATTGGAAAGCTATCTCCCAACAACACAACATGACTGATCTCATTATCCGAGGCCTTACCTTTACCATTTGAACCTTTAATACTGATTATGGGGTCTGAATCAATTCGTGACTTTAGTTGCTCTGTATTCAGTCCAGCAATGGTACCTATTGAAATACCTGCATCTACTAAAGATTTCAGTAGTAGCAACTTTGCTACATCGTCACGAGAATAATTACGATCCCCTGACTCGGTTCGAGATGGCGTTACAGCACCATAGCGACGCTCCCAAGCACGAAGTGTCTCTGACCCTATACCTGTAATGCGGGATACGGCACCTATTTTGTAAGTATTCTGCTGCTCTACTCCTAACATAACCACTCCTTAACAAGAGATATGTAATATACATAAATTAACATTCACTAATTCTAGTATATATATAGTCTCTACATATGCAACTAGTATGTGAAATTTCTATATAAAATATCTGTACATTTATTTAGATTATGGTAATTCATGAATGCTCATTCAAAATTCAGAGGTAGTTAAAAGATCGAAAATCTACATTGGCTTTAGAAGTGATATTTACCCTAGCAATTAGAGAATCTAAGCAAGATCATTCGTCCTAAGCACTTACTAATGAATTAAAAATTTCCAAATCATATTTACAAAAATTATCTGCAGAGGTTTACGTGAACACAAGCTAGTAAATAGTAATAGAGTTCCAAGCGGTGGTTACTTCTATTGTAAACCTATTAGAATTTTAACTATCGCTTAAGTATTTGATGCCGTGTATAAGACTGACCACAGCTTCTCTAAAATAGAAATAGTAGTTATAACAACATTGAAAATGTTTTATGGAATAATAGAAAATTGGATCTTACTCAGCATTTATCAACGATAACCATTTTCAGTTATCTGCTAAAAATATATAATACTGCTGCATTTAGCAGAAATAAAAAAGAAAAAAGTTTTTACTTAGATAAATTAGCAATTTAAATTACTAAAAATACGAAAAGAAAATAAGACTTAACTCTACTTATAAAAGTGTCTTAACCAGTTAATCTAGGTGTTTGAATTAAGCTTTTGTTGCTCTCGAATGCTGGTGTCACTTGCCTCTTGTAGAATGGTATTAGCTTCCTCTTCATTGAATTCATACACAAGACTATCGCGATAGTACTCAACCACTTTATTCATGATACGAATAACTTCAAAATCTTTAAGCTCGTTTGAATTTTTAATGCCTTCCATATATTTCAGAACTTTATGTTCTAAGGTGCTTTCACCAAAATAACTCATGAATAAACCTCTGTATTTATTAACAATATGGCTTATATGGTATGGAGCACTAATAAGGTGTGTGAATCTCATTATGGTTAAACGCAGCCTTTAATGTGATAGAGGGTCAAAATAGTCAACAACCGCCTTAATTAAATAATATTCTTCCTCAATGCCATCAAATTGGCTTCTCTGGCATTTGAATAGACACAGATTCGTAACTTAATAAAACAAACTTTTCACGCTGATTTAATCAATTCAGGAGAAAAGTATTGATACGTCAATTAGTGATTATATCAATTACACTAATTGCAGTTAATTTGTTTGCATTTTTTAATTTTGGAAAAACGCAAATCACACATGCTTTTTACCCTTTAACTTAGATCAAGCCTAAATATTGCCTACTAGAACTCATAAGCTTAATTCCAACGCATAGAAATTGTTAACACGCTCACAATTTTTATTACGCTTTCAGCATACTGTGTCATCATATAGTTGTTGAGCAACAACCAGTTGTACTGTGCAAACTAACTCAGATTAGTAATTTGTTGTCACAATAGGGTTGGTAAAAAATGGAAGTTTTTACTAATAATAAGAGAGTTACATGAACATATCAGAAGAAGAAAATGATTTTGCCAAGCGCGTGCTTGAAAGTGGAAAGCCAACGAATGATGCAGACATCATTACGTATATAGAAACTATTCATAGCATCGCTAAGAAAAAAACCACAGGATTCCTAAAGAAGCATCACGTTAATTATCAACAATGGCGCATCCTAAAAGCAATCTATCTTGAGCTTGCGATTACACCTGCAAAAGTGTCAGCCGCAACCTTTACAGACTCCGGCACCATTAGTAGGCAACTCGAGCTACTAGAAACCAAAGGTCTAGTAAATAGAGAGCACAGCAAACAAGATCGCCGCGTCGTGAATCTTAAGCTAACTTCTAAGGGAGAGCACATTGCCAGTGATGGCATCAAATATAGTGAAAAACTAATTCACTGTGTACGCGAAGAAATTGGCGATGATAAAACTGAAGAGTTTCACCAAGCTTTAGTTGGTGCTCTCAAGTGTTCAGCATTTAGTTCAGACAAATAACTAGCAAATTCTTAAATAAAAAAGCCCCGGAGAAGGGGCTTTTTCGTTTTTATGCGTAATGGCTTACGCATGGAGTTGGACCTTGATATGTTTTATGAAGATATGCTTTATTAGTGAATCTTGTGTCGGTACAAATACACTGCACTCGAAACTATAATTCCCATCAAAGCAATAACATCAAAAACAAGAATTGTATGTGTAATTTCCATTTTAAACTTCCCTATAAACAATTAACTTGATAAATATATTTAGCTCATTCCACCCTTTCTTCATACACTGTTTGACTCTGAATTGAGCTGTGCAATCCAATCATAAATTTCTATGACTTGATCACGACTCAAGTTCGTATCATTCGCAGCACTTTCAGAAGATATTTGAGTAGATTTCAATGCGCGTAGTTTTTTAACTACAGGGAACTTCTGCAATCGAGAGGGCTTATACAGCCTTTGAATACTTTTAGTTGATAGCATGAATGCTCCTTTTCAATACGTTAGTTATTTCCTATAACTTGGTCATACTTATCCTGTATAACCATAACTCATTGTATCGGCGTACTATTCAATTACCTTAGTTTTAATCCTAAATGGCTATCTATTAGTGACAATTGGCAATAAGTCACGGATTTTAGGTGCATTTATATAGCTTATCCGTAAATTTTATGGCTCAAAGCACTCCTCACACCGTCTTTCGATGACCCAGAACAGTCTGGTTCAAGATAGTTGGATCCTACTCATACTATTTTTCGGTGGCCCTGAGTTAGCCTTAGATTTAAAAACTTTACTCATACTGTTCTACGATGCCCGATTGGCTTCCATGAGGGTGCAATGACATTTGGCATATCAGAACGCTGTAATAAAGTAGCAGGAGCAACCGCAAACTCTCCGAAGCGCTCGTTTATCTGATCCATCGCTCGATTAAGACACTGCCGCTGCTCATCCAAAACACCAAAAAATGACAATTGATTCCCGCTTGGTCGTAGGTCGATCGCAGTAATCTGAACTTGAAACACACCCTCACCGTTCCAACGATCAAGTAGCTTCTTTGCAAGTAACCAAATTTTTCGCCCATCGTTAGTAGGCTCTTCTGCCTGAAATTTTCCTGCCAACCACTTATGTTTAGCGTGTTTAATACGAAAGCCAATAAAAAAGCTACGCGCCTCAAGCGCATGCTTGCGCAAACGTGCTGCAACTTTCTCACTCATATGGTGTAAGTACGTTTTTAACACACTAAGACTTTTAGTATTAGGCGGCATAACCTTTCCATGCCCAATAGATTTTGGTGGCGCTACAGTTCTATTTAAAGGTTCAGAGTCTACGCCTTGTGCCATATACCAAATACGCCGACCCACATTTCCAAAACGTCTTGCAAGTTCTCCTATCGGCAACTTAGCCATATCACCACAAACATATACCTTTCTATCATTAAGAAACTCTCCAATACCTCCTGCAATTCCGGAAAGCTCTGTGACCAACACATCCTTTAAATGCGCACGCGCTAGCCATGGCGGCACTACCAAAAGGCCGTCGGGTTTGACTACTTTCGCTGCATGTTTAGCGGTAGTTTTATCACCGCTCACCCCTACGCTACAAGTAACACCACCCACTTCTTCAACAATCTTTTTGGCAAGTTCTCCAGCATGAATGGGGTTTTTATAAATACCTTGGCAATTAGTAACATCAAGAAAAGCTTCATCTACAGAAAAAACTTCTATATCAGGAGTTACACTTTGCAGTGCAGACATGATATCGGTAGATACTTTGGCATAAAGCTCTGCTCTAGCAGGAACTTGCTGAACATGAGGACACAGGTGCTGCGCTTCTTTAAGACGCGTACCTGTTTTTATTCCATACTTTCTTGCTTCGTATGAACAGGTAATAAAACATGTACCTGTTAAACCATTAGTGATCCCGATAGGCTTGTTGCGTAGTTCAGGCCGTGCATTTTGCTCGATGCTGGCAAAAAAAGCATCCATATCCACAAAGACAATCGCTCGATTCCAACGCCTCCTAAGCAGCTCTTCATGACTCATTCATACATTCTTACTTGTCCAACTAATACGCCCTGTATAGCTACACGATCGGCTGAATATTCTTTAGGTTGCATGTTTTTATTGGCAGGGATTAAGCGAATTACGTCTCTATTCGGAAATTTAATTCTTTTTAACGTTGCCTCATTATCATCAATTAACGCCACTACAATTTGATTGCTACGTGCAGTACTGGATTGTTCAATAACCACAAGATCACCACTGCGAATACCTTCATCAACCATAGAGTGACCTTTTACTTGCAACACATAGCGGTTGGGACCTCCTAATAAATTTGCAAAATTAATTAATTCACGGTTCTCAATCGCTTCAATGGGTTTGCCGGCAGCAATGCGCCCTAAAAGTGGTAATTCATCGCAATCGGGATGGCCTTCCAATTCGATGCCACGATGTTTTTGATGCCGGCGTATATAACCCTGTACCTCCAGCGTAGATACATAACGATGTACTACACCTTTAGATTGAATGCCTAAGCCTTCAGCAATCTCAGTTAATAGCGGTGCTTTATGATGTTTAGCAATATAGTCTGTAATAAATTGCAGAGTCGATTGCTCTCGTTCGGTCAGCATAATGTTCTCCATAAGTTCTCATAATAGAGAACTTATGGAGAACATTCAAGCCATATATGCTAATAATAATCTAGTTGTTTTATCGGCTAAATTAAAATTTAGAGTAGCTTTTGAGCCTAAGATTTAGACTGGGGGCGATTTATACGTCTGGCTAATTTTATATCTAAAGCGTCAAACCAGTCATACCTAAGCTTTGAGCAAGCTCTGATATGCTGAAAAATAGACCCCATAGCATGTTTATTTAATATTTTTTCTAAATCATGTATTCGCATAAATTTACTAGCTGCATATAAGTTAGCGTAAAGCTGTCTATGCACACCATGATTATGCGCATATTCAAACATCTCTTCCCAATCTATTTCTGATGAATACATAAAATGTGCTCTGGCCAATTCATGCATTTGTCGAATCTCAATTTGACCTTTTTGATAAAGCTTATCAACAACGCAACGATGCAAAAAACTATGAAACACTCTATAAGTTGGAACAAGAACTTTAGCCTCTGCCAAGTTTGGCAATGCAATATCAATACCCTTCTCCCATGCATACTCAGTTGGAAAAACATGTTGCTGTTCGCGAAACATTAAATCACGATGCAATTCAATCATTGCACATTCATCTTGCTTAATTAAAGGCGGATAATGGTGATGAGTTTCAATAAAGTGAATTTTATCTTCATTAAGTTCGTAACCAACCGCAATTAGTTCATTACTTATATGCTTAATCTCATCAGAAGGAACTAGAATATCCAAATCTGTTAATAAGCGATCACCCACATTTGAGAAAGTGTTTAAAAATAATTGCGCAGCACCTTTCATTAAAAGTGGCTTTATATTTAGCTTATTAATAACCAGAACTGCATTAATTAACTGCCTTCTCATCATCTCATTGCGGTTACAGTTTATTTCATGTAAATGTTGCACATAAGACAAGAAATCATCAGGAATTAAATCCATTAATTCATTTTCAACAAAGGCAGGATATAAAGCCTGTATAACCGAATGCCCACCAGCGACATCAGCAACAGATTCCCAATCTAGCGGTGTTCTTTTAGTTAATTGAAGTAATATTTCATCCCTAGAAACAAATGGAGATATTACACTAGCAACAAAGCGATACGCATTAAAATACTCTTTGCTCAAAATAATGTTTCTACTAAATTAACTGCTTCTTTTAAATCATTAACAGGTAACTCGTAAGCAGGTATTTCTTTCATCCAACCAATTAGATTAGCAACGGACCCATGATTTAACGATTGATTTGTGTGGTAACCTGCATCTGTAATCTTTACTAATGCATCTGCAGTAGATAATGGGATAAGCTCGGATTTATGCTCGGGCGAATAGTTTGGAAATACAACCGCTTTAACGGGCTCTCCATTCTCTAATTGACTACTAGTAGGCAAAGAGGATGGCGGCAAGTATTTAACTATTTTTTTATCCTGACGATAATGAGTAGCAAGCTCAAATATGGCTGGGTAGTATCGCTCAATTACATCCCATGATCCTTTTTTTAACCCAATACAACCAGGTGTGGGCCGAATTTTTTGATCATGAGTTAATACGCCCAAATCATCCGAAAACAGTTGTTTGCCAGTACACATCAAAGCTGCTGTTAAAGTCGATTTTCCACTTCCACTTCCTGCACTTAACAACACAATTCCATCATTGTCATAAATAGCAGCTGCATGAAATACTGAAAGACTGTTCACATTTAAGAAACTGGTTACTAGAATATGTCCATTTACTACTGGAGCAACTTCTTCAATGGTATCGCAGATACAAACAAGCTTACTTCCATCTATAATTAAAAAGCAATCCTCCTTCTCAATTACTTTAATAACATTCGTGAAATTATCCGTCTTTGGGTAATGAGAAATTACAGGCAATAAGATATTGGTGATTTCAGCACTTGATGCAAATACATCGAAACCAGAATCTAACAGCTTTATTGACTTCACATGTTGAAATTCTATTTTATCCTCAAAACCCGAATCTATTTCCTCCATATAGTCGAGCACACCCTCTACATCTGGAGCTACGGGAATATTATCTTCACCTATAAGCCCCATTGCTTGCCATTCGTTTAGCGCATTTATTACATCCGAAATTATGACTTCTTTTTCAACGCTGTAAAATTCAGATAGATGCTGAGCAATCTCATCTACAGATAGGTTCTCTTCATGTAATTGCCATATTTTCGTGGCTGTCTGGTTCATTCTCGCCAATTGTTTAGAGCGATCATCAAAAATGATTAGTTCGTCGCCAACAGGATGAACACTAACAGCACTATTAGGAGGGGGGTATATTTGTTCGTCATGATTTAACACGAATGAATGTTTCTTAGCGATAGATGATTCGAATTACAATACAAGAACTATGGTATCAAGAAATTAACTGCCAAGAAGAGAAAAAGCGCACATCGTGATCAATGTACGCCTTGAATATATCGCCAACTATAGAAAGTTGACCAGTTTTTTGTTTATATGAACTAAATTAGTTATGCTTGGTTTTTTAGAGACTGAAAAGCATCAAGCGCACGTACTCGGGAAAGTTTCAAATCGACAATTGGTTGAGGATAATTCTCGCCAAGTTTCACACCTGCTTTTTGCAAAACATCTTCAGGCGCTTCCCAGGGACTAAAAAGGTATTTGTCTGGCAACTTTTTTAATTCTCGAACAAAGTGGCGTGTGTATTCACCGCTACGATCAAATTTTTGACCCTGAGTGCTTAGGGTTAAATACACGAAAGAAAGGCGCTGCATCTTCGCCGCAACCTGCAATCCATTGCCAACTCGCACTATTATTGGCTAAGTCTGCATCTAATAAACAATTCCAAAACCATTTTTCGCCATGATGCCAATGCAATAAGAGGTTTTTTACTAAAAACGAACCTACCACCATACGTACACGATTATGCATATAACCAGTTTGCCAAAGTTCACGCATACCTGCATCCACTAATGGATGACCTGTTTGACCTTTCTGCCAACAATGCAAATATTCTTCATTTTCCAGCCACAAAAAATTATCAAATTTACTTTGTAGATTTTTTCGCGGCAATTCTGGAAAATGGTATAATAAACTATGAGAAAACTCTCTCCATCCCATTTCACTTAAAAAATGATCTAGATCATCACTCTCTTCATTTTTCTTCGCAGCATACCAAGCTTGATTGGGAGATATTTCTCCAAAGTGCAGATGCGGAGATAAACGCGAAACCGTATTTAAGGCTGGAAAATTTCTACCTTGCTTATAGTTTTTATAAGCGATTATGAGTAAATTTTTCTAATC
>JABDMD010000054.1 GCA_013001685.1 Gammaproteobacteria bacterium
GTGTATGCAACGGCATCGATTGCGTTCTTATCCTTCATTGTATGGGCACATCACATGTTTACCGTAGGTATGCCAATAGCGGGTGAGCTGTTCTTCATGTTCGCTACTATGCTGATCGCGGTGCCAACAGGCGTGAAAGTGTTTAACTGGGTTTCTACTATGTGGCGCGGTGCAATGACATTTGAAACACCCATGTTGTTCTCAATTGCATTTATTATTTTGTTCACCATTGGTGGTTTCTCAGGCTTAATGCTTGCGATCACACCTGCTGATTTCCAATACCATGATACTTACTTTGTGGTCGCACACTTTCACTATGTATTAGTACCGGGTTCAATTTTTGCAATTATTGCCGCGGTGTATTACTGGCTTCCGAAATGGACCGGTCATATGTACAGCGAGTTCTGGGGCAAGACACACTTCTGGTTATCCACCATTTTTGTAAACATCACTTTCTTCCCTATGCATTTTGTAGGTTTAGCTGGTATGCCGCGTCGTTTTCCGGATTATGCTTTGCAATTTTCTGACTACAACCAAATCGCCACCATCGGTGCATTTGGCTTTGGTTTCGCACAACTAATATTCTTAGGTCTTGTGATTGCAACCATTCGTGGCGGTGTCAAAGCAACGGATCGCGTGTGGGATGGCGCCCACGGCTTGGAGTGGACATTAAGTTCACCACCGCCATATCATAGCTTTACAACACCACCAAACGTTGAAAAAGAGTGGAATTGGTTCACACGAAAAGAAAATGATGAAGCAATCAAAACGAGAAGCTAGACGCACCGCAATTCTATTGGGTTGCGTGGCATTGATTATTTATGTTGGCTTCTACTTCTTAATGGCTAGTAGATGAGAATATTTAGTTATGAAGTCTTCGTCTAACATAAGCGCTATCAAACTGTGCTTTTTTGCAGTTGGGATGTTCGGTTTTGGGTATGCCTTAGTGCCTTTATATGACGTGTTATGTGATATCACTGGGCTAAATGGTAAGTCAGAAAATGTTACTCAGCAGCAACAAGCTAATTTTGAAGTAGATGAGTCACGCACTATAACGGTTGAATTTATTACTACCTTAAACCAAGGTATGTCCTGGGATTTCGAAGCTGCAACGACTAAGATGCAGGTGCATCCTGGTAAACCTTATCAAGCAAGTTTTTTTGTAAAAAATAGAACCAACCATTCAATTGTTGGACAAGCGATACCAAGTGTTGCACCGTTCTCAGCAGCAAATCACTTTATTAAAACTGAATGTTTTTGTTTTAATAATCAACTTCTGGAAGCGGGTCAGTCTTTAGAAATGCCGGTGGTTTTTGTAATTAATCCCGCATTACCGGACCACGTTAAAACTGTGACCCTTTCCTATACTTATTTTGATGTTAGTAACGCGGCAAATAAATCATTAAACAATATCGATAAAACTTAAAATTTATTAAGAGAAAACTATGGCACAAGCAGAAAGTAACTATTACATCCCTCACGGCAGTTATTGGCCAATTACCGGCTCGATTGCAGTTTGTAGTCTTATGGTTGGTTTCTCAAATGTATTGAATGGCGATACCTGGGGCAAATACTTAATGTTTTTTGGCGCCATTGTGTTGTTAGTTATGTTATTTGGCTGGTTTGGAGCAGTGATTAAAGAAAGTGAAACAGGCGCTTACAATGACCAAGTAGATACCTCATTTCGCTGGGGTATGTTCTGGTTTATTTTTTCAGAAGTGATGTTCTTCGCCGCCTTCTTTGGCGCCTTGTTTTATACACGTGTGTATTCTCTTCCATGGTTAGGTGGTGAAGGCACTGGCGCAACTACTAATAGTTATTTATGGCCAGGTTTTGAAGCCATTTGGCCACTTACTGCAAATGGACCAGGTGAGATTGGTGGAGAATTCACACCAATGCCAGCATGGGGTTTACCCGCGATTAACACAGCATTGCTATTAACTAGTGGTGTGACGCTAACTTGGGCTCACCATGCGTTGAAAGCAAATCATCGTGGTCAGTTAATCATTGGCTTGTTCCTAACAGTTTTATTAGGTGCAATTTTCATGGTCTTACAGGGAGTTGAATACTATGAGGCGTATCAGCATCTTGGTCTAACATTGGGTTCAGGTGTATATGGTTCAACGTTCTTCATGCTGACAGGTTTTCACGGCATGCATGTAACTATTGGTGCCATAATACTATTTGTTATTCTGATTCGTTGTATACGTGGTCACTTTAAGCCAGAACATCATTTCGGATTCGAGGCAGCCGCTTGGTATTGGCACTTTGTGGATGTGGTATGGCTAGGCCTATTTATCTTTGTATATTGGGTTTAAGTAATAAATAGATGCATATTAAGACGCCGCTTTAGCGGCGTTTTTTTTAGCAAATACTTTTTATCCTGCTATACCATGCGGTTCAATGTAGCCCGCAAAATATGCCAGCATAAGAAGTGTAAATATAAATACAGATATACCGATTCTATAGGTAAGTGCTTTTGCCGTGCGATTGGTTTCACCTTTGTCCTTTACTAAAAAAACCATTGCAGAAGCAAGGCTGCCTAATGCAGCTAAAAATAATAGAATAATGATGATTTTCATTGGAATGTACTTTTACTTTTTATGGTTAACTCATTGTGACAGAAAAAAAGCATTGGCGAAAACCAAGCTGGCAAATTGTAATAGCTACTTTAGCGGGAGTTTTTTTTCTTAGTAGCTTGGGTGTTTGGCAGTTGCAACGCGCCGAAGAAAAAAAACAAATACAGCTAGAATATGAGTCGCGCAAAAATAGTGAGCCACAAACATTTAGTTTTCCAATAACCGACCCTGCTAGTCTACGCTTTCAGCGAATTCGTGTACAAGGAAGATTTATATCTAATAAGCAGTTTGTATTAGACAATCGATACTTAGATCATCAAGTTGGTTTCAATATACTGACACCCTTTAAATTGGATGACAGCGACAAAGTAGTATTAGTAGACCGTGGTTGGTTGCCTCTAAAAGGGCCGCGCGAGGAATTACCCATCATAGATGTGGATGAGAATTTTCGGACTTTGGTAGGCACAGTTTATGTTCCGTATGGTAAGGCATTTAGCTTAGGCGAAATGGATCATTCCACAAGTTGGCCGCGCTTGATTCAATATTTAGATTTTAAAGAATTAGGTATGCGATTAGGGCACGAGTTACTGCCGTTAACGTTGCGCATGGAAGAAAATCAAGCCGATACATATAAGGCCCAGTGGATAGTATATGCCTCATCACCGAAACGTAATTATGGTTATGCATTTCAATGGCTTGCAATGGCGCTAGCATTGCTCGTTATATTCATAGTGTTGCATAGACCCAGATAAATTACTAAATCGACTTTTAGTAAAAATAATAAATATAAGTAATATGAATGGAAAATAAAATAAAAACTAGGAGTTATTTAATCGGCTTGTTCGCAGTATTTTTTGGGCCATTGTTTTTTGCCATGTGGCTATTCTATGTGCCAAACAGTTGGTTGAGTTCCAGAACACAAAATCATGGCACTCTAGTTGTTCCCGCTCAGCCTCTCGAAGAGTTTGAGTTAAAGGCTATCGATGGTAGTTCATGGAGTCATGAAGAATTTACCGGTAAGTGGACCTTGTTATACATAGGTGATACAACATGCGATCTATATTGTGAAGCTAATTTATTTAAAATGCGTCAAGTGCGTCTAACACTAGGTCGTGATAGTGAACGAGTACAACGAAAGTATCTTGGTTTGTACACACATAAAAATACACAAGCTATAAATGAATTATTTTCTAAATATCATCGTATGCAAGCTGCATGGTTTGATAAATCAGTAGTTGATAAAGCGTTGCCGCAATTACAAACTCTTCCTATTCATCAAATCTATGTGATAGATCCACTTGGAAATTTAATGATGTGGTACCCTAAAGATGCAACTTCCAAAGGGATGAAGAAAGACCTAAAGAGATTATTAAAAGTTTCTAAAATTGGTTAAATTAAAAAATATGTTTAAAAATATTGCACTCATTTCAGTTTTATTAGCACTTGTTGTAGTAGTCCTTGGTGCTTATGTGCGTTTATCACATGCTGGTTTGGGTTGTCCGGATTGGCCAGGTTGCTACGGCCACTTAGTGGGAGTGCCTGAATCAACAGCTGAGATTGATATTGCCAATCAAGCTTATCCAGAACGCGCTGTAGAAGCAGGTAAAGCTTGGAAGGAAGTCATTCACAGATATTTTGCTGGAGCCTTAGGCTTATTGATTTTGTTATTAGCAATTTTAGCTATTAAGAATCGTAAAAATCCTGGTCAACCAGTATGGCTACCAATTGTTTTAGTTGGCTTGGTGATTTTTCAAGCATTGCTAGGTATGTGGACTGTTACTCTCTTACTTAAACCTGTAATTGTGATGTTACATTTATTGGGTGGTTTAACAATCGTGGCCTTACTGTGGTGGTTGGTGCTGAAGAGTTCTAATCAGCAACCTTCAACTGACAGTAAAAAGTTAACACCGGTCCTTGTATTAGGATTAGTGCTTGTAGTAGGTCAAATCGTTTTGGGTGGCTGGACAAGCACTAACTATGCTGCATTGGCTTGCCCTGATTTTCCAACTTGCCAAGGTGAATGGTGGCCGGAAACTGACTTCAAAGAGGGTTTTGTTTTTTGGCGAGGATTAGGACAGAACTATGAATTTGGTGTTCTGGATAATCCTGCACGTACTGCAATTCATCTGAGTCATCGATTATTTGCGATAGTGGTTGCTGTGTTTTGGTTATTTGTGTTGTTACGCATCATGAAGCGTGATAATTCATCACCGAATATGCGCCAGCTGGCAACCATAACGCTGTTACTTCTGCTAGCGCAAATTGCTTTGGGCGTTTCTAATATAGTGATGAAGTTACCGATCAGTGTGGCAGTTATGCACAACGGCGGAGCAGCACTGTTGCTGCTTAGCGCGGTAACTTTAATCTACTATTCTCGTTTAGAATAAAACTTAAATTACGCAGCAACTGCTGATTTAAGCTTTTTAATCGCATTGTTTTCTAACTGACGCACACGTTCCGCAGAAATGTCATATTCCTTGGCTAAGTCTTGTAGTGTAGTCTTTTCCTCAGCTAACCAGCGCTTAGCGATGATGTAACGGCTGCGTTCATCTAATTCTTGAAGCGCGATTTTCAACTGCTTATTTTGATGTGCCTGCCAATCATTTTGCTCAGCAATAATTTCTGGTGTATCGGTATCTTCACTTAAGTAGGCAGCCGGTGCATAGCTAGCAGCAGAGCCTTCTTCATCGGCATGATCAGGTAAATCAAAACCAAGGTCTGGACTACTGAGACGTTTTTCCATCTCCAATACATCAGTTGCTTTAACGCCTAGCTGCTCAGCAACATTTTCAACTTCCGCTTGGTTTAACCAAGCAAGTCTCTTTTTGTTGCTGCGTAAATTGAAAAATAATTTACGTTGCGCCTTAGTGGTAGCAATTTTAACAATGCGCCAATTACGTAATACATATTCATGGATTTCTGCGCGCACCCAGTGCACTGCAAAAGATACCAAGCGCACACCTTTATGTGGGTCAAATTTTTTCACCGCTTTCATTAAGCCAACATTGCCTTCTTGAATTAAATCAGCGATAGGTAGGCCATAACCGTTATAACCACGTGCCACCTGAACTACAAAGCGTAGGTGATGGAGAATCAAAGTACGTGCTGCATCAAGGTCGTTATCCTCATGTAGGCGTATAGCCAGTGCATGCTCTTGTTCAGCATCTAGTACGGGTATTTGATAGGCAGACGCAATGTAGCTGTCTACATTTGCAGTAGACACAGAAAGATGGGTCTGCGCTGGCATAATCGACTTTGTCATGTATTGTGATTTCCCCTCTCGGTTTATCTGTTTAATAAAATAATTTTAGCACTCTTAATCTTAGAGTGCTAATGAGCCAAATTGTTCAATTTTATAGCTAAAAAATTATTGAATTTTGAGCAGTGACCAGCAATTAAAAGTGGTTAAGTCCATTATTTTAAAAGGGTTTTTAAATTTTGCTTACTAAATTCTCAGACAGAAAAATTACCTATGCTTGCTGCTTTTGTGAAGAAGTTATTCGAGTAAATTTCATGAGCACTTTGCAAGCCATAGCGGCTTATTTAAGGTCACGAGAATTTATTCTCTAGCCCTTAAAACATGATCAGTTACTCAATTTGTTATTACGTCGCTTCGTCTGTGCGGTTCACCCGGTAGCCTGTTGTTTCAAAATGCTGAGTTAGTATCTTTGTTGTCACACAGGCGCTGAGTAGCTTTCAATTGGGAAGAATATTGAGGCTAACTCTAAGAAAAATATCAGAATGGAGTTGCTGTCCTTTTATCGGTCTAAATTTAAACTTTGTCTATTTCGAATACGCCTAAAAACATATACCCATACAATTTATTAGATTAAATATCTCAAAAAAATAAATACATGCCTGGCGTACAAGTAAGCAAATCTGATTTAGCGCATATTTTTGGTGTTGATCAACCCACCATTGATCACTGGATCCAAAGGGGTCTGCCATATATCCGCAAACGTCTAACTGGGATACCTGTAGCTAATAACGAACGCGAGCTTGTTTTTGATACTGCCGATGTAATTAATTGGCGATTATCTGTCTCAAATTTAGAACACGAGTGGTGACAGTAGCAATATTTTAATTTTGTTTTATTAAACAAATAATTCTATAGGCACAAGGATACGTGCTCAGAAGCAATAAACACTTTTTCTCAATCTACTTATTACGTGATGAACATGAAAAATGATCACTGGGTGAAAAACAGTGACATTTACTTCAATCTCGAAGAAGCCAAAAACGCCTACCTTAAATTACTAAAAAGACATCCCTTTGTACGTCTTGGTGGTAGCAAACATCTATCTGTTAAAAATAATTTCAGTTCAATTTAACAGAAATTAGCTAGGTTGGATTTTGGCAATCCGATGTCCCACCGCCAGCCAAGACCCAAACAGACCCAAAAATATACTGCTACCAATTAGTGAAATACTTTGTATGAAGCTGGGTAGCATTAATTTAAAGTCGCTGTTGTAAAGACCGACAAGATCTTGAGCGGGCTGGCGTATTACCAGTAGCACGATGAATACTAAGAGTAATGCGAGTATTCCACCGAGTAGACCAAACCACATGCCGCCGTATAAGAATGGTCGTCGTATAAATCGGTCAGTTGCGCCAATCAATTTAGTGACTTCAATTTCAGCACGACGATTTTCAATATCAAGTCGTATGCTGTTGCCTACTACTAACAAAACGGAAAGTCCCAACATGATTCCAATTGCAGTAATGGCTCGACGAATAATGTCAGTAATAGCTTGAAGGCGCTGTAGCCATTGCATATCCAATTGCACTTGCTCAACATTGGCCAAAGATTGAAATTCTTTTTTTAATTTGTTTAGTGTATCACTTTGTTTTGCTGAATTTATAGGTGTGACAACTAGTGTTGGTGGTAACGGGTTAATTGGTAAGCCTTCTAGTAAATCACTAAACTCACTACGATTTTTAAATTCACTCAGTGCTAAATCGGCAGAGATATAATTAACATTTTCTACTTGTTCATGTTTTGTGATTGTAGCTTTTAATTGTTTTAAAGCAGGTTCAGATGTATCGGTTTGTAAGAACAGTGATATCTGACCTACGTCATCCCATTTGTGTGTAACGGTTTGTAGATTATTAAGTAAGACATATAAACATGCTGGTAATGCCAGCGCGACAGCGATCATTAACAGTGTGAAGGTGGTAGCAAAAGGTGTTCGATAGAGCTTGCCTAAACTAAAAAGCAATACACGCACATGATCACGTACATAAGCTCTAAAGCGAGTTTTAAAACTCGGCCTGGCAAGCGGTTGCTGGTGTCGAGCTTTTACCATGGGCTAGTTATGTATCTCAAAGTTCTGTGCATCTAGAGGGCTTTGTGAATCTATACATTCCCCGGCGCGCAGACGGATAATGCGTTTGCTCATACGCTCAATTAAATCTAGGTCATGACTAGCGATTAGCACTGTTACACCTACTTGATTAAAATCGTTAAACAAGCGCATAATTTCTGCAGACAGTTCAGGATCAAGATTACCTGTAGGCTCATCAGCTAATAAAATAGCGGGCTTATGCACCACAGCGCGTGCTATACCTACACGTTGTTGCTCACCGCCAGACAGAGTTATAGGCATCATCTGTTCCTTGTCCAGTAAAGCTACTTTGTCTAATGCGGCACGTACGCGGCGGTTAATATCAACTTGCGCAAATCCTGCAATTTGCAAAGGTAACGATACATTATCAAAAACATTGCGATCATGTAGCAAGTGATGATCTTGAAAGACGACTCCCATATGTCTACGTAATGCGGGAACCTTGCGTTTTGGTATGCGAGTGATATTTTTTCGATTAATGAATACTTGTCCGCGGGTTGGTCTTTCAATCGCTGCAATGAGTTTTAGGAGTGTGCTTTTGCCAGCACCAGAAGGTCCTGTGAGAAATGCCATCTCACCTTGTTCGATAGTTAAATTTAGATGCGTTAATGCCTCACGATTACCTGGATAACGTTTGGTAACATTTTGCAATTCAATCATTGTTTCGCGCTTACCTATGCAGTACTCGTGGTTAAGTAATCTCAGCCGTTATCGGTTCTCGCCCAAGCAAGGCACCAGCATATTGGTGTGCGTTAAACACGCGTAAGTCTTCTACTGCTTCACCCACACCTATATACCGAATTGGTAACTGCAATTTATCTGCAATTGCTAATACAATTCCGCCCTTAGCGCTGCCATCTAACTTAGTAATAGCTAAACCAGTAACCCCAAGTGCTTGATGGAATTCAATTGCTTGGTTAATAGCGTTTTGCCCAGTGCCGCCTTCAAGTACTAATAGAGTTTCATGCGGTGCATCTGGTTCAATCTTTTGTATCGCACGCTTAATTTTTTGTAATTCTTCCATTAGATTTTGTTGCGTATGTAGGCGACCTGCTGTGTCTGCAATCAACACATCTACATTACGTGCTTTTGCTGATTGATAGGCATCGAATACTACTGCAGCACTATCTGCGCCACTTTTTTGTGCAATAACCGGCACGTCGATTCTTTTGCCCCACTCTTGCAGTTGTTCTACCGCTGCAGCTCGGAAAGTGTCGCCTGCTGCTAGCATTACTGATTGACGATACTCAACTAAACGCTGCGCTATTTTGCCAATAGTGGTGGTTTTACCTGCACCATTTACTCCTACTACTAGAATGGCAAACGGTTTGATCCTGGCCATGATTAACGGTTTGTTACAGGGTAAGAGTATCTCTGCGATGCTTTCTTGTAGAGCGTCATAGAGGACGTCAATGTTAGTGAGTTGGGTGCGACTTACACGTGCTACAAGATCAGTAATAATTTTATTAGTAGTATCGATACCAACATCAGCCATTACCAAGCGATCTTCGATTTCCGTGATTAGATTATCATCCAATTCTTTTTTACCCAAAACAGCCGTAGCTAGGCCTTCAGTTAAGGCGTCGCTGGTTTTGGATAAACCTTTGCGTAAACGCTGAAAAACTCTTACGTCGGTCATAAAGCAAACTCAGTCATAGATTTTGAACGAATGTTTATAGTATGGTCTAAGAAATACTGCTGTATATAAAACGGCGCTAATCCTAACATCAAGTACATTCACACGTAACAAATGAAGCTAATAAAATTTTTACCGCTACTATTTGTTGTAGCAAGCTGCACTAGTCTATCTGATAAACCTACTGCTGCCCCTGAAATGGGTGATGAAGCTAATAAGCAAGCTGTTATTATAAAAAGTGCTAGCGGTACACATGAGAAGACGTTTAAAAATGGTATGAAGGTGATCGTCAAAGAAGATCATCGTGCCCCAGTTGTCATTTCACAGGTTTGGTATCGTGTGGGTTCAGCACAAGAGCATAGCGGCATCACCGGTGTATCGCATGTACTAGAACATATGATGTTCAAAGGTACCGAGAAATATCCCTCTGGAACTTTCTCTTCTACGGTAGCGGAGATTGGTGCGCGTGATAATGCATTTACCGGACGTGATTACACGGCATATTACCAGCTAATGGGTAAAGAACATCTGGAGACAAGCTTTGAGCTTGAATCAGATCGCATGCTGAATCTGATTTTATCGCCTAAAGATTTCACCAGCGAACTTGAAGTTGTAAAAGAAGAGCGCCGCTTACGCACCGATGATAATCCAAATGCGTTGGTTTATGAGCAACTGTACGCAACTGCTTTTATAAATAGTCCATACCATCATCCAATCATAGGTTGGATGGATGATTTAAATAATCTCAAAATTGAAGATTTAGCAGATTGGTATCAACGTTGGTACACACCTAACAATGCAACACTCGTGGTAGTGGGTGATGTCGAACCTGATAAAGTTTTTGCTATGGCCGAAGAATATTTTGGTGGGCTTGAGAGCCGCCCTGTAACGCCTAGTAAGCCAAGATTAGAGCATCCACAGACCGGTGAACGACGCGTAGCAGTTAAAGCCATTGCCAAGCTGCCTTATATAATGTTGGGTTACAAAACGCCTTCATTGGCAACTGCTGAAGAGGATTGGGAGCCATATGCATTATCTGTTTTAGGTGCTGTATTGGATGGTGGACGTAGCGCTAGGTTGAGTAAAAGATTAGTACGAGAAAAAGAATTAGTCTCCGCTGCCGGTGCGGGTTACAACATTTTTTCACGCTATCCAACCTTGTTTTTGTTTGATGCTACTCCAACCGAAAAGCACAGTATTGAAGAAGCGGAACAGGCTCTGTACGGAGAAATTAAAGATATACAAGAAAATTTAGTCAGTGAAAAAGAATTGAGGCGCGTGAAGGCACAAGTGATCGCAAGCGAGGTTTATCAGCAAGATTCAATACAAAGACAAGCAACTGTGATCGGTAGTTTAGAGACCGTTGGTTTAGGTTGGCAACTTATGGATGAATACAATCAACGTATTAATTCCATTACTGCTGAACAGGTGCGTGATGTTGCACGCAAATATTTAGTTGAAGAAGGACTTACTGTTGCAGTGTTGCAGCCGCTTGAGAATAAAGCCCAAAGCAACACAAAAAAATAAATTCAAAAAGATTCAAATGAATATGAAATTTAAATTAACCGTATCTTGCTCATTTTTATTAGGCCCACTATTTTTAAGTGTGTTATTTACTGCAAGCCAAGCACATGCAGCACCAAAAATTGAGCAATGGCAAACTAGTAATGGTGTAAAAACACTATTTGTAGCTGCACCTGAATTAGCAATGTTAGATATTGCCATCACATTTGATGCAGGAAGTGGACGTGATGCCGATCTAAATGGCCTCTCGCAACTAACTCACAGATTGCTCAATACTGGTTCTGGAGCATTAGACGCAGATGCAATCGCCGAGCAATTTGAAGATGTGGGTGCGCAATACGGCAGTAGTGTAAATCTAGATCGCTCAAGTATAGCGCTACGTAGCCTTACAGATGCAGCTTTGCTGAAACCCGCACTGAAAATATTTATTGACGTGATTACTAAACCAAGTTTTCCTGAAAAAGATTTTCTGCGCTTAAAAAATCAAGCTTTGATTGCAATCAAGGATTCAGAACAACGCCCAGCTGATATGGCTAGCCGAGCTTTTTATAAATCTATTTATGGCTCGCATCCCTATGCAAATCCAGCATTAGGTTTTAAAGAGACTATAGAGTTGATTAGTTTGGATGATGTTAAAAATTTCCATCAACAATACTTAGTTGCAACCAATGCATTGATTACGATTGTGGGTGGTATCGATGTAGGGCAAGCGAAAAAAATTGCTGAACAAGTTGCAGTAAACTTAGTACAAGGTGCTAAGCCAGAAACATTAGCTCAACCTCAATCGTCAAAAGAAGTTGCGGATATTTATATACCTTATCCTTCTCAACAAGCGCATGTATATCTTGGGCAGCTAGGCATTCAACGAGGTCATCCTGATTACTTTACGCTTTATGTGGGTAATCAAATTTTGGGCGGCGGCGGCTTTACTTCACGCCTAGTAAAAGAAGTGCGTGTTAAGCGTGGACTTTCTTACAGTGTGTATAGTTATTACTTTCCGTTGCAACAACCCGGCCCATTTACACTAGGTTTGCAAACCCGTAATGATCAAGCACATCAAGCGGCTGAGGTATCATTGGAGACTATAAAAAATTTTGTTAGTGAAGGTCCAACCGCAGAAGAGCTTGCATCAGCAAAAAATAATATTACTGGTGGTTTTCCACTACGCATAGATAGTAATCGTGACATCTTAGGTTACTTATCCTTGATTGGTTATTATGATTTGCCACTGGATTATTTAGAAACCTTTGCCGATAAAATATCGGCTGTAACAGAAGATGAAATTCGCATAGCCTTTAGTAAACATCTTCAGCCAAAAAATTTAGTTAAGATTATTGTTGGCGGCCCAGAATCTGGTGCAAATCAAAATAGGCAAGAGGGTGGCGAACAATAGTCTACGCATTATCGGCGGCACTTGGCGTAGTCGCCGCCTTCAATTTATAGATTCCCCTAAAATAAGGCCTACACCTGATCGTGTACGTGAAACTTTATTTAATTGGTTAGCAAACGATATTAAGGGCTCTATATGTTTAGACTTGTTTGCGGGCAGTGGCGCACTAGGCTTTGAAGCCATGTCGCGTGGTGCTGATCGGGTTATGTTGGTGGAAGAAGATGCACGTATAGCTGCTATGCTCAGTGAACAAAAAGAGCTATTCGATGCTCAAGAAATAGAAATTAAGAACCAAAATGCTCTGACCTATTTACCGAATGCAAATCAACAATATGATCTGATCTTTTTAGATCCGCCCTTTTGCAGCGATCTGTTAGAGAAAGTCATTCCAATAATACTCAAGCAGAAATTACTTAACGCTAATGGTTTGATATATGTAGAGTCTGCTGCGCAACAAAAAACGATACAAAGCCTCGAAATACTACTAGAAACCTTATATTGCATACGTGAAAAAGTAAGCGGTGAAGTCCGTTATGCGTTGTATAAAGGTGATGCTCAGTCGTAATTACGTAAATAAATCGCGATTATTAACAGCTTTCATATTAGAATTTGTTTATGGCACTTATTGCAGTTTATCCTGGAACTTTTGACCCCGTTACCAATGGTCATACTGACTTAGTGCGACGCGCCTGTGGTATTTTCGACGAAGTTGTTGTTGGTGTCGCGACTACTGGCGGCAGTAAAGAACCATTTTTTTCTTTAGAGGAACGTGTTGCACTTGCCAAGCAAGCACTCGAGAAATACTCAAACGCAAAAGTACGTGGTTTTGATGGACTGTTAGTAGAATTCGCACGCCAACAAAATGCAAAAGTAATCTTACGCGGCCTACGCGCAGTGTCTGATTTTGAATTTGAATTTCAACTGGCTAGTATGAATCGCCAGTTAGATAGTGAGCTCGAATCGATGTTTTTAACGCCCGCCGAAGAGCATGCATTTATTTCATCAAGCCTGGTGCGTGAAATTGCCAAGTTGGGTGGAGATATCTCTAAATTTGTTTCATCTGCAGTAGTACAGGCTTTAAAAGCTAAAACTCTTGGTTAATTTCAAAGAGCCATTTTGCTTGCTAATGTTGCGCTTGTCTTTATTGTGTTTAGTAACACTCTCTTTATTGCTTGCTTGTAGTACTCCATCTGAATATTCACCGTCAATAGATAATTCACGTCCTGCAAGCTATGCGGTTGCCAGTGCGCATCCCTTAGCGACACAAGCAGGCATAGAAATTTTACAACAAGGCGGTAATGCCTTTGACGCTGCGGTTGCAGTAACTGCTGTTCTTGCTGTTGTAGAGCCGTATGCATCTGGCTTAGGGGGCGGTGGCTTTTGGTTATTGCACTTTGTCGATGAGAATAAAAATGTAATGATCGATGGACGTGAAGTAGCTCCACTTGCTGCGACTCGTGATATGTATATAGACGAGAATGGTAAACCAACTAAACAATCGGTTAATGGCTCATTGGCCGCAGGCATACCTGGTACACCAGCAGCAATGGCACACATCGCTGAAAAATATGGTCGACTACCTCTACACACTACTTTAAGCGCTGCAATTAACTTGGCGCGCAATGGTTTTGCGGTGAGTGAATTCTATAATTCACGAGCTAGTGCCGTATTCGAACGACTAAAAACATTTCCACATACTGCTGAAATATTTTTACAGCAAGGCAAACTTCCACAAGTTGGCTATATTTTGCAACAGCTTGATTTAGCCAGGGTGTTAGAAAATATAAGTGAAAACGGTGCGAACGGATTCTATCGAGGCGAAGTTGCAAATAAATTAGTTGCAAGCGTGCAGCAAGCAGGGGGTATTTGGCAGCAACAGGACTTGAGTGACTATAAAATCGTAGAACGTCTACCAGTAACAGGTACCTATAAAAATATTGAAATTGTAAGTGCTGCTTTGCCTTCTTCTGGCGGCATAGTTCTGATGCAAATTTTAAATATGTTATCGAACTTTGATTTGCAGGTGATGAATGAAGTCCAACGTAAGCACCTAATTGTTGAAGCCATGCGTCGTGCTTATCATGATCGTGCGCAATATCTGGGTGACGTGGATTTTGTGGATGTCCCGGTGGATGAATTATTATCAATAGAGCATGCAGAAAAACATTTGGCAGATTTAAGTCTGCAGTATGCAACTCCAAGTCAAAATTATATTCAGCAAAATATTGTTAATTCACTACCGCTTGATGAAGCAGCGCAAAATACCACACACTTTTCAATTTTGGATCAGCAGGGCAATCAAGTCTCTGCTACATTGTCTATTAATTACTATTTTGGTTCTGGCTTTGTGGCACAAGGTACTGGTGTGTTATTGAATAATGAAATGGACGACTTTGCTATTCAACCGGGACACGCAAATTTATGGGGTTTAGTGGGCAGTGTGGCAAATGCGATTGAACCAGGTAAACGCATGTTATCCAGCATGTCGCCAACATTTTTAAATGATGGTCAGCGTATAGCTATATTAGGCACACCGGGGGGCAGTCGCATCATTAGTATGGTGTTGTTATCTGCCTTGGCTTTTGCTGAAGGCGCTAGTGCTTCGGAAATGGTGCAAGAGCCTCGCTTCCATCATCAATTTCTACCAGATGAAATACAGTTTGAAGCGGATGTATTAACTACACAAACGCAGAGCTCATTAGAGTCGATGGGGCATTCATTAAAAGATTTAGGACGAAGTTACGGCAATATGCATACTGTTATTTGGGATCAACAAATCAACAAAGTTACTGCTGCGAGTGATCCACGTGGAATTGGTCAGGCAAGCGTAGGTACTAATTAAAGATGAAGTTCGTTTATTTTGCCAGCCCAATGTGCTCATGGTGTTGGGGCTTCTCGCCCGTGATGCAGCGGCTTAAAGCATCATTTCCAGCTAATGATATTCGCTTGGTATTAACACCCTTTAGAATAGATACCATGCAACCCATGGATGATGCATTGCGTAATTATGTATTAGGTCAGTGGCATAATGTGCACAAAGCAACCGGGCAGCCGTTTGATTTTAGTTTTGCGATGCCGATTGATTTTATTTATAACACTCGTTTAGTATGTCTTTCAATTAAAGCATTCAGTAAACAACTTCCAGAACAGGAATTAGATTTTCTGCATACTCTGCAACATGCTTTTTATACAGAAAATAAAGATCTCGCGAATGAAGAAATACTTATTGAATTAACAAGTAACTATGCAATAGATCAAACTTTGTTTGCTGATGATATCAATAACAATGAAATTGCCGATGAACTAGAAAGTGACTTTAAGCTTTGCCAGCAACTTGCTATACAAAGTTATCCTACCTTGATGGCAGAGAACGATAGTAGTTATGCCATGTTGGCTAGTGGCTATACGCCTTATGAGGAGTTAGTTGTCAGAATTGAGGCCAGCGTAACAAGTTAACGTTACTTGCTTCTATGTTCACTTCTGAGGACTAGAAGTGGTCGCTGTAGTTTCATTGTTTTCTTCTTTGTACGTATTGCGCAGAATCTCAATCTGCCAAGTCTGTAAAGTATCGGCATCGGTGAGCACAAAGGTGTCTTCACCCACTTTACTGATCGAGTAGCGTTCCTTGTCTGATAGGTCCATTTGCAGTATGTAAGTTGTTTGAACAAGTGATTCAGCTGTATATCTTGAACTGATTCACACATTTTCTCCTACCGAATAATGATGCAAGGCGTGATCTAAATCACGAGTGACGACTCAATTGACAGTCGGTAGAATTAAGCATTTCAATGGACTAGGTGACTAATGTTTTACAGTAGGAGTGTTTAAAAAATTAATGATTTTATCGCTTACATTTTATTCAGCAAGAATACGAAAATGACCACATCCTGAAGTAGCAAATAGTGTGGTAGCTTCTATGCTATTGGCTATGATATCGGCTTCTGAGATAGGTATAACACGATCTTTATGGTCGTGTACGACCAATGTCTCGCCTTTGTAAGTTTTCAAAAATTGACAACTGACATGTTTTCAACTTTGCGCTTAGCAATCGTTTCGAGCTTTTGATGAAAAATTCTTAATATACTATCTGGCAACTGCATGGCTTGAGTAAAGGAAGCGAATATATCTGCTAGTTTGTTTGGACCAGCAATTAAAATAAGTTTTTCTACTGTAGGTAGTTGTGCAGTATTTTTACTGAGCTCTAATGCATAGGTATTAGCCATAGCACCAGAAGAATGGCCGATAAATGCATGTATAGGCACAACATTATCGTTTACATCTAATAACGCTTGAGTATTACATAATAGATTAGTTTGTTTGCCTGAAGACTTTCCATGCGCAGGGCTGTCATAGGCAACAACATTAAAGCCGCTTTCTAGTAGCTTAACTATTATGTGTGTAAAATTTAGTGCGTATCCGCCCAGTCGTGGGTAAGTAAAACAGTTTTCGCCTCATCTAAATTGGTTAAATTTCTCCATTCATAAACTGAGATTTCATATTCACCGCTATTAATACTGTCCTTGATGGCTTGCTGTAGTAATTTGGATTCAAATTTACTTAGCGGGTTTTTTCGAATGCGAGGCCTACAGAAAAAAGACCAAGCAATTTTTGTAGTCAGGTTAGTCGATATTTTTGCAAAGATCTTAAAAAAGCTAATTAAAATCGTGTTTAGAATAGTTTCCACATATGCTCAGGCATAAAGAATTTTTAATGCTGACACTGTACACAAAAGAAGCTGCTACGTTGACTAATGGTGCGCACTTTAATGGGGTTTTTGCATATCGGACACGGCATTCCGGTTTGGTTGTAAACATTTAATTTATTCGCGAAATATCCAGGTTTTCCATCTTCACGTACAAAATCACGTAGCGTTGTGCCACCTAGCTCGATGGCATGAGTGAGCACTTGTTTAATATTTTCGGCAAGAATTTCATAACGCGCTAAGGAAATTCGTCCCGCAGAACGTTGTGGATGTATACCACTTAAAAATAAAGACTCACTGGCATAGATATTGCCAACACCAACTACAATACGTGCATTCATAATAAAGGGTTTAACATTTATTTTTTTCCCTTGAGCATGCTGATGTAGATGTGCACCAGTAAATTCTTCACTTAAAGGTTCTGGCCCGAGATTTTTTAGTAATTTATGTTGCAAGGGGTCTTTGCTAGTCCAAAGTACAGCGCCAAAACGCCTAGGGTCGTGAAAGCGTAGAGTTTTTTTGTTAAAAACGATATCAATATGATCATGTTTGTTTGGTATCGCTTTATTTTTAACCATCCGCAGACTGCCAGACATGCCTAGATGAATAATCAAGTGTCCGGCCTGAGTCACAAACAATAAGTATTTAGCGCGTCGCTGAATATCTTTTATAGTTTGATCTTTAAGTTTCTGCTTAAGGTTGAGCGGGACTGGCCAGCGTAGGCTAGCCTGTCGAATTACTACATTCTGGACTTGTTGTTTTATAACATAAGGTGTGATTCCCCTACGTGTGGTTTCTACTTCAGGCAGCTCTGGCATTTAAAGTTAGGCCTGATAAAAAGCTTCAATCTCTACCAATAAGTTCTCTCTACACATATCTCCCAACAACAATGCACGCGGTGTTGTGTTGGAAAGTCTTGCAGCTAATACTTGATTGATCTGTTCAACATCTTCGCGATTACGAATATAAACTTTCATGTAAAGCAAATCATCTTGTGCATTAAGTTGTGTATGATGCATATCATTAGCATGTGCAACGAGTGTTTCCACATTATTAATACTTTCATTTAGTTGCGCACCTACATCGTCGATATGTAATGTTTCATGACCAACAATACTGGCAGTGCCCGAGACGTAAAAATGTGTGCGTTGTCCCCAGCTTTTCAAAAGCCCGCGAGAAAATAAAGGTTGGGTATGATCGTCTTCGACTGGATAATGATAAGCACTGGTTTGACGAGGATTTTCTACAGCAGTGCCAGGTGTGTCGCTGGCTAAAAAATAGATTTGTAAATTACTATCATGGTTGCCAATTACCGTAGCGGCTGGATAGACTTTGGTTTTAATACCACTGTCGTGCATGGCTTGTAACCTGCCGTGACAAAAAACCTCATAACGATTTTGTTGGCCTCGTTGTGTATCATTCTTTGTGATCTGTGGAAAGAAATTCCAAGTGCGTAGTAAATGTTTGCATGGGGTACTTCGTAAACATTCATATATTTCGCAATAGGCTTTATGTGTGAGAGCATGGAAATCATCACCTGCTGTACACGGTAGCTGTATCAGTCCAAACATCATTTGCGGGGTGTGCGCGTAACGTATATTTTTATATTTGGCTTGTGCTACCTGCTGGTCGGTGAACCAGTATTGAGCAAATAGATTAGAGCCAAGTAGTTCTAATTCAGTCTGAATGGAGAGGCAATCATGACCTGTATCGCTACTGTTACCAAAGTATAGATGCGTTAATAACGGTTGTTGTGTGGGTAACGTTGCTGCATCTTCGCACACGATTATATCAAGTGGTGGTGAAAGTGCTGTGGCAGTATTATTTGAACTATTGTTACTCATATTGATAACTGTAACGCGACGGGCCTAGCCTCGCTAGCAAGCAAAATTAATTTCATGATTAGTTTAGCCGATTCATTTGGCTAAATAATGTTAAGGATAAGGCCGATAGAGATAGTTGGAGCTATAATTAGGCTCTGCGACGCCTAATTCCTATAAAAATACCAATTAGCAGTATACCTAGTGGAACAATGAGTAAATAAGTAGCTGCGAGTGTTGCGATCTCACCTTTACTGAATTCTACAGAAACATCAGGTGGTTGATACGGTAGTAAGGAGATGCGCTGGTCATCGTGTGCTAACCATTGCAATACACTTACTATCAGTGTCAGATTTTCACCGTGACCAATATATGCATTCGCGGCGAAATCACTATCACCCATCAGTACCACACGTTGCTGGGTATTCTTATCTAATGCTCTACTAAGACTTGCCGCCATTAATAACGGCCCCTCAGTGTCACCTGATGCGCTATCGAATACGATATTTTCACCACTCAATTCACTGGCCTCAGACCATGCACGTGGTAATGAATAAAAAAGGGGCTGAGCTTTCCATTTTTCTGGAGTTGCAATAGCAATGCCTGCTGCAAATGGAAACAATGTCTGATTTTTTAATTGAGCAGTAATGTCATGTTGCTGATATTCAACTACCGGCACTACAGCAGGGTGTTTGATTCCAAGCATGGAACGTAATTCTTTATTGGCATCGATGATGGTGCCGTTAACCCAACTTAGACCTAGTTTCTTCGCTAATATGGTTAGTGGCTTTGTTTTAGTCTCGTTTGATGCTTGCGGATCTGAAAGCCACAACAGATTTCCACCTGCTTCAACAAATTCAACAATTAATTTTTCTTCGCCTGCTAATAAGGTTGTCTGAGGAGCAGCAATGACTAATACAGAAATATTATCCGGAATTACGTTAGTTTTTAAAAGATTAAGGTCTTGTACTTGGATACCGCTGGTTTCAAGTGTTTGCTTAAGCGTACTATAGCCTTGGTTATCTTCACTAAATACATCACGTTCTCCATGTCCTGTTAAAAAAGCTATCCAAGGACTGTTTTGTCGTGTTAAACGTTGCAGTGCATTAGTGATTTCTCGTTCAGAAATAGTTTCTACAATTTCAAATCGACTATTGTAATCAAGGCGCATTTGATTCGGGTTGTGAAGATGTAATTTTTTAGCAAGTAAGATTTCTTTATCTATATCTAAAAACTTAAAGTCGATATCAGGTTTTACTGATGTATATTTTTCTACTTGCCTTAATATGGCTTGCCGCTCGCTTGCCGCATTACGTGCTAGCACGGTAACTAATAAGGTTTTATCTACTTCTTGTAAAACTCTGTGACTGGTCTCGCTTAAACTGTTACGACTATCACGTGTCCAATCGAACACATAATGATATTTTTGTGTCAACCAAGCACACACGCCTATTAATAATAGTAGTAGAGCAAGTGCAAACCATTTACGAATTAGATAGCCCACTTTTTTAACCATCTTTGCCATATTTTAGTCTGCGTATGCAAAGCATTAAAAATAAAATTGCAAACAGTGCAAAGTACGCTACATGTGTGGTATCGATAGAGCCCGTTATTAAGCCCGCTAAGTGAGGAATGTTGGATAGATAAAGGAATAACTCGCTGCTACTTGCAGTGGCTGAGCCAGACATATACAGCATTACCATGGCTAAAAGTAAACCTATGATGGCAGCGGTCGCGATAATTGGTACACGTGTAAGGTTAGCGATAAATAATGCTGCGGCATTGAAAGAGCTAATAAATAAAAATGTTGCTAAACAAGCTGCAGCCGTTTTACCGTAATCAATAGGGGTGAAGTAGCCAAGTATTAGTGCAAAAATACTACATATAAATGTATAAATAAGGGCTAATAGAACTAATGCAAAGAATTTACCTAACACAATTTGAGTCGCACTGACCGGTGCACTGCTTAGCAATACGTTAGTACCAAAATGGAGCTCTTCGGTAGAGCTGCGAACTGCAAACAACGGTACAACTAATACTCCCACCACTGCAACCCAAAACATATAAGGTGCAATAACCAAGTCCGTTAAGCCTGGAGCTTGTTCTAGGCCAACAAGTTTAGATTGTATTTCGCTATAAAAATTATTCAGTAAAATTAATAATAATAAACCTAAGACAAATAATGCAACCGCAAGTAATATCCAAGCAATAGGTGTATGCCATACACGTTTGAATTCATTTTTAGTAATTATAGAAATCATGCTTAAGCTGCAGGAGAAGCAATGGAGTCTCGTACCACAAGATCTAGAAAAACTTGTTCTAAAGAACCACCAAAGGATGCTATTTCATAAAGTTGCCAATCGTTCTCAAGCGAACGTGCTTGTACCTGTTGTATAAACTGCATATCAGTATAGCGACAAATATATTTTCCAAACTGAGAACAACTTACCGACTCACAACCGGGAATTGCATTTAATTCATCGATCTCAGGATTGCCATTAAAACGCAGTTTTACGCGTTTGCCAGGGCTCTGATTTAATTCCTCTAAAGTTTGGTCAAGTAACAATGAACCTTTATCAATGATCAATACACGGTTACAGGTAGTTTCTGCTTCTGCAAGTAAATGTGTGGATAGCAATACACTATGATTTTTTGAAAGTTCATTAAGTAACGTACGAATATCCTGCATTTGTACCGGATCAAGGCCCACGGTAGGTTCATCTAGAATTACCAATGCTGGGTTGTGAATTATAGCTTGTGCAATACCAACACGTTGTTTAAAACCTTTAGACAAATTTGCGATAAGTTTTTTTGTTACAGAACTTAAGCCACAAACCTCAATTACATGATCGACTCTTTGAGAAAGGTCTTGCTTATTTACCCCATGTATACGCGCAGCAAACTGTAGATATTCATTTACCGTTAGCTCTCGATACAGTGGTGGCGTATCCGGTAGGTAGCCCATGTTGTATTTAGCTTGTTTCGGATGTGTGGCAATATTCGTATCACAGATGCTTACCTCTCCTGAATCAGCAGCTAAATTGCCGGTAATAATATTGAGTGTGGTGGATTTCCCAGCACCATTAGTGCCTAGTAAGGCCACTACCTCACCACGATGTATATTAAAATTAATATCTTCGATGGCTTTTTGTCCATTAAAGCTGCGTGATAGGTCCTTTACAGACAACAAAATCTCTTGCGTCATTGGATGAATCTTTTTCCAAAAGGGTGCATATATTTAGTGGTAGCGCTGATTGCTTGCGATGCTAGATTATTATTAGATTAGCTTGCGCTTTACATACTAATCTAATCGAATGATTACTAAATTATACAAGTTTTTGTTATTGATTATTGCGTAACTAGCTATTGCCTTTATTAAATCAGTCACTTAGAGATTTCACATTCGTTAACAAGTAAGCTGCTTAGTCAAATATCCATCACAGCACACCACTAATCATCTGCCCCTAGCCATTGCGTATGTCAAGACGTATCATCTATCTAGAAATGGGCGCTGTTTTTTTCATAGAATAATAACAATAATTAGTTAGGGCCAATTATATGCTTACTGGATTAGTTACTTTACCTTGGTGGGGCTATATTGTAGTCACACTCGTTCTTACTCACATCACTATCGCTGCGGTTACCTTATACTTACATCGTTGCCAAGCACATTGCGCGTTAAATCTACATCCCATCGTTTCACATTTCTTTCGTTTTTGGTTGTGGACCACTACTGGCATGATCACTAAGGAGTGGGTTGCAATTCATCGTAAGCATCATGCGAAAACAGAAACCGAAGAAGATCCGCATAGCCCTCACACTAAAGGGATTGCAAAAGTTTTTTGGCAAGGTGCAGAACTGTACCAAGAAGAAGCAAAAAATTTAGAGACATTAAAAAAGTATGGACATGGAACCCCTAATGACTGGATTGAGAGAAACTTATATGCACGTTATAGCTTTATCGGGCTTACAACTAGTTTTATTGTAAATTTTGTTTTATTCGGTGTTATTGGCATCACTATCTGGGCGGTGCAAATGATGTGGATACCATTGAATGCTGCTGGAATTATTAACGGTATCGGTCATTATTGGGGCTATAGGAATTTTGAAACTGAAGATGGCTCAACCAATATTACTTTTCTTGGTTTTATTATTGGCGGTGAAGAATTACATAACAATCATCATGCGTACCCAAGCTCAGCAAAATTTTCCAGCAAATGGTGGGAATTTGATATTGGGTGGTTTTATATCCAACTGCTTAGTTTATTTGGTTTAGCGAAAGTACGCAGACGTGCGCCTCGACCAACTCGTCAATTAAATAAAGACATTATTGATTTAGAAACTGCTAAAGCCATAGTTACTAGCAAATTACATGTTATGGCAGAGTATGCTCATCAAGTGATCTTGCCAACTTTCCATACTGAGTTACCAAACTTTGAAGAACGCTATAAAAAATTGGTTAGCCAAATGCGTACAGCCTTAGTGCGTGAAGATAGTCGTATGAAACCATTGCACCGTGAACATTTGCAAGGACTATTACAGAACAGTGAAGCGTTGCATACAGTGTATGAAATGCGTCGCAAGCTACAAGATCTTTGGAACGAAACTCATGCAAGCCATGAGCGCATGATTCAAGCCATTATTGAATGGTGTAAAGAAGCCGAAGCGACAGGAATTAAAGTTTTAGAGGATTTCGCACAAAGCCTGCGTGGTTACGCATTGCAACCAGCAGTTTAAAGATTTAATGTATTGCTATCGCAAAAATAGCCGAGAAGAAGTTAACTACTAAAGAGTAGGTTTTTGCTATTTGATCTTAGCTTCTTTGTACATGACATGCTTACGTACAACTGGATCAAATTTTTTCATCTCCAGCTTTTCAGTCATGGTGCGTTTATTTTTACTAGTGGTGTAGTAATGACCTGTACCGGCACTCGATACTAATTTAATTTTTTCACGAACTGATTTAGCCATGGGGGTTATACCTTAATTCCACGTTTGCGTACGTCGGTAAGAACTTCGTCAATACCTTTCTTATCAATGATGCGCATACCTTTAGTTGAAAGACGAAGTTTCACCCATTTATTTTCACTCTCCACCCAGAAGCGGTGAGTTTGAATATTAGGCATAAAACGACGGCGTGTTTTATTATGGGCATGGGATACGTTATTACCTGCTTTAGGTCGTTTTCCAGTAACCTGACATACTCGAGACATGTTTAATAGATTCTTTCAAATAGGGCGCGTGAAGATAACAGAATCGCCAAAATGGCACAAGCAAAGCCCTCCTATATAACCCATTTTAGGACATAAATTGCCATACATACTAAATAAGCGATACATTTAAGCAATGGACACAATTTTTCTACGTGATTTAGAAATTAACGCCACCATTGGCATCTTTGAGTGGGAGAAGCGCATCAAACAAAAGGTGCGTATTGACCTTGAGATGACCACGGATATCGTCAAGGCCGCAGCAAGTGATGCTATTGAGGACACCTTGGACTATAAAGCCATATCCAAGCGAATCATCCAGTTTGTCGAAGACAGTCGATATGAGTTGATTGAAACCCTCATCGAGAAGGTAAGCGAAATACTACTTAAAGAATTTAATATTCCCTGGGTGCGGCTCACCATTAGTAAGCCAGGAGCAGTTCGCGGCTCACGCGATGTAGGCATCACCATCGAGCGTGGCGAGCGCACTGACTGATGGCACGCGTGTATGTAAGTATCGGTAGCAACATCGATAAAGAAAAGAATATCCCTTCATCTGTAAAAGCGCTGCAAGAGCATTTTGGTGATCTCGATATTTCCAATGTATACGAAACCAAAGCAGTTGGTTTTGAAGGTGATGATTTTCATAATTTGGTGGTCGGTTTTGATACCGATGAATCTCCGCTGGAGATCAGTAATGTACTAAAAAAAGTTGAAGCCGATCACGATCGTACCCGAGGCAAAGAAAAGTTTGAATCACGAACGCTGGATTTAGATCAATTGTTGTATGGTGACTTAGTGATGCAAATGGATGGCGTGAATCTGCCGCACACCGATATTTTGCGATACAACTTTGTGCTTAAACCGTTAACTGAATTAGCGGGTGAAGTGGAACATCCTGAAGAAGAAAAAACTATCAATGAACTTTGGGAAACGTATGAAGAAAAAGGTGAGATGACTGTTGTGGAATATGAGTTTTAGAATTTCTGCTAACAAACAATAGTGAACATTCGATATTTAATTACTTAGTGTTCTTCCACCATCCACTGCAATAATTTGTCCAGTTATGTAGTTAGCATGTTCGATTAAGAACAATGCGGTTTCAGCAATATCTTGTGGATTGCCTTCTTTCTTCAATGCAGTGCGAGATATAATTTCTTGGTGCATGCCTTCGTAGTGTTGTTCTTCAGGCCACATGATTGCGCCGGGTGCGATGCCATTTACACGTATCTCAGGTGCAAGCTCGCGTGCCATGGATTTGGTGAACATGATTAAGCCTGCTTTGGCAATGCTATATACTGAGTAATCTTTTAATGGTCGGTCACCATGTATGTCGACAATATTAATGATGCATCCTTTATTTTGTCTCAGTTCTGATGCAAGCGCCTGGGTTAAATACAGCGGAGCTTTCAAATTAACCCCTACAAGGTCTTCCCAAATTTCTTCAGTCACATCTTTTAAATCCGTAGGGTAAAACGATGAGGCATTGTTTATCAGTGCATCGATTTGGCCAAATAATGCAATGCCTTGTTCGACTAACTGGGGAATGAATTGATATTCTTTTAAATCACCCTTAAGTAATTTTACAGAATTGGCGCGTTGAGTATTTAGACTATCCGCAAGAGCGGTAGCATCCTCACTAGAGCTGCGATAGTGTAGAATGATATTCATGCCCGCTTGGTGTAAGTGTCGAACCATTTCAGCGCCAACACGTCGCGCGGCACCTGTAATCAGAACTACTTTAGGTTTGCTCATCTTCTTTCTTTTACCAGTATCTATTGTAAAGAATTAACCCATAAACTTTATCATATCTAATTTACCATTAGCTTAATGTCTAGTTCGCCTAATTCTGACCCAAATTCTCATGTACTTACCCAAGTACAACAAATTGCTACACAACAGTGTGCTGCACAAATTAAAGAATCTATTAGTGAAAAAGGTGAAATAGGTTTCGATGAGTACATGCAGTTAGCACTGCATGACTCTGAAGTAGGGTATTACTGTCAACAAGAGGAAATATTTGGCAAGGAAGGTGATTTCACAACGGTGCCAGAGACGTCAGTTCATTTAGCATTCTGCCTAGCGCATGCTTGTGCAAAATTAATTCGTGATGATGCGCAACGAGTAATTTTAGAAATCGGTGCAGGTAGCGGTAAGTTTAGCTGCGACATACTGAAGTATTTAAATACATGGGGGATGCTGCCTAAACGTTACTTTATCTATGAGCCTAGTGAAGCATTAAGAACTAAGCAGCGAGAAATGCTGACTCAAGAATTACCCGAATATGTGGAGCAGGTGGAGTGGTTAGAGAAATTATCTTGCAATATCGAAACTGTAATAATCATTGCTAATGAAGTATTAGATGCATTACCTGTAAAGTGCTTTGAAGTTGGGCCACAAAAATTCCATGAAAGATGTGTAACCTTGAGTCCAGCTGCTGTATTTGAATGGACACTAAAAGATCCGACTGAAAAATTGGATGCTGCATTAGACTACATCGCTGTGATGCTAGATGAGCCGCTTGTAGAAGGTTATCAAAGTGAGATTAATCTCAATATAGAACCTGCACTCTCATCATGGGCGAATTGCTGTGAACAGTGCGTGATGTTATTAATTGATTATGGCTATCCACAGCACGAGTATTATCACCCTCAACGTAATATGGGCACACTACGTAGTTATTTTAAGCACCAGGTGTCGGAAGACGTCTTTACTAATCCAGGGCTTCAAGATATCACTGCAGATGTGGATTTTTCTGCAGTAGCAAAGATTGCTTCTTATTTAAGAATGGGGGTGTTGTCATTCAGTTCACAACGCAACTTTATGTTGGCGAATAATTTACTCGACTGGCAGCCTTTAGCAGAAAACGAAATGGAACGCTTGGCACAGATTGCACAACTTAAACAGCTTACCTTGGGCTCTGCAATTAGTGAGCGTTTTCAAGTAATGGTATTAAGTAAAGGCATAGAGTATGGCGCGGATCGATTCACTTTACGCGATATGCGTGCAAGATTATAAATTTAAGAGTTAAGAAAATAGTAAAATGGGGACATTTCACGCCTTTTTATTAGCTGTTGTTCAGGGTCTTACTGAATTTTTGCCTATTTCAAGTTCTGCGCACTTGGTGCTACTGCCAATCGTAATGGAATGGCGAGACCAAGGTTTGGTGATGGATATTGCAGCACATCTTGGTAGCTTATTCGCAGTGCTGATTTATTTTCGCCATGACTTAAAGAAACTTTTCAATGGGTGGTTTCGTTCATTTGGCCAAAGCAATGCTAGTAATGAGGATGCTAGCTTAGCTTGGTTAATATTATGGGCAACGCTACCAATTTTTATCATCACGTTACTCGTAAAAGCTTATTTGATTCCACATATGCGCAATGCGGTAGTTATTGGTGTGGCCTCTATAATTTTCGGCTTGCTGCTTTGGCACGCTGATAAAAGTGGTAAACAAACACGCAATAACAAAGAACTAAATATGCGTGATGCATTATTGATAGGTATTGCCCAAGCTTTTGCATTGATACCGGGAGCTTCTCGATCCGGAGTAACAATGACTGCAGGGATGTGGTTGGGTTTGACGCGTGTTGAAGCTGCCCGCTTCTCGTTCTTGCTAGCCATTCCAACAATTCTTGCTGCTTCTTTATATGGTACTTACATGGCTACACAGCATGAGGCTGTGATTAACTGGGGACTTACGCTAGGAGTGATCGTTTGCTCTTCAATAGTGGCGTTTTTATGTATTCACTGGTTTATTAAATTTGTCAGTAAAATAGGCATGTTGCCATTTGTAATTTATCGTATTGCGCTTGGTGGCATATTGCTGTTCTTCTATCTATAAAAAATTTAATTACTACTATCTATAAGATCATGTAGCAGTGCTAATTGGACTTGTTTAATATTCTTTGCAAATTCTTCTCCACTAACTTTTTCGCGTATCCATGTGTCGACGTTGACTTTTTGGATTTCTGTTGCGGCTGCTTGTAACCAGGCTTTTTGTTTATATGAATCACCCATGTGGACAGAAGTGTAAATTGCTTCACAAATATCTAGCAGAGTATTAAAGCGGTCGGGGTTTCTTTTTACATCTAGTTTTTGTAATAGCCTGAGTAAATTATTCTCGTCGAGTTCTAAAGAATTGTGACATGCATGTTGCGCATTTACAGTAAGGGTTAAAAGTTTTTTGCAAGTATTCGATAACGGAAAGGTGTTAGCCAACTTCTTGACATTGGCATATTTATCTTCTGTTTCATTAAAATAGAGTCCACCTATAAAACCTGCAAAACGAATATTGGGATCAGTATATTTTTTTGCTATTGCATTAAGCGACGCCAGTCCAAGTTGACTGCTATCAGAGTCAGAAAATTGGTAATAAATGTATGGGAATACCTGTGCTAAGGCGTTACAATTTTTTAGCACCTTAAAATATTCGCCTGGCGAATCAGTTAATAATGCTTTACTGGTTTCTTGCCAGATACGTTCTAGTGTTAACTCGAGTAACTCTCTAGTGATTACTATCTGCCGCATTAACAGCAGAGTTTCGTGTTTAATTTTGAAGTCTAGTGAATGTAGCTTGGCAGCAAAACGTGCCACACGTAACACACGCAAAGGATCTTCAGAAAATGCATCTGAGACATGACGCAAAATTTTATTTTCTAAATCCTGTTGTCCTCCATAAGGATCAATAATTTCTCCAGCATCATTTTTTGCCATTGCGTTGATGGTTAAGTCGCGACGCAGCAAATCTTCTTCTAAGCTAACATCAGGGGAGGTATTGATTTCAAAACCCTTATAACCACGACCTTTTTTAATTTCGGTGCGTGCCAAGGCATATTCTTCTTTGCTTTCTGGATGTAAAAATACGGGAAAATCTTTACCTACAGGGGTGTAACCTTTGGCTACCATGTCTTCAGGACTCGCACCGATAACAACCCAGTCACGTTCTGTAACCGGCAGGCCTAAAAGCTCATCACGAACTGCGCCGCCTACTAAGTAAACTTCCATTGTCAGAATTTGTAAGTGTGATAACGTAAAAACATGATAACGGTTATGAGACGAACTAGTGTAATAGTACTCTTGCTAGTATGTGTTTCAGGGTGTAGCACGATTGGTTATTACCATCAGTCTATCTCAGGACATTTTAAATTAATTTCCAAGCGCGAACGTATTCTCGATATCGTAAACGATTCAGCGCGTGACGAGAAATTAATTAAGCAATTACATTTAGTAGAAGAATTACGCACATTTGCGAGTAAGCAATTAAAACTGCCTGAAAATGATAGCTATCGCAGCTATGTTCAGCTCGATAAGCCTTATGTGACCTGGAATGTGTTCGCAGCACCTGAATTTTCCATTGCATTGCAACAATGGTGTTTTCTGGTAGTTGGTTGTGTTCCATATCGTGGTTATTTTGATCAGACAGAGGCAAATAATTATGCACAGCAGTTGTCTAAACAGGGTTTGGA
>JABDMD010000062.1 GCA_013001685.1 Gammaproteobacteria bacterium
CTGGAAAAGAAAAAAGCTGAAGAGGCACAAAAATTAGCCGAGCAAAAAAAAGCAGAAGAAGAAAAACGTAAGGCTGAAGAAGCAAAGAAGCTAGCAGAAGAGAAAAAACGCAAGGAAGAAGAGGCAAAAAAACTTGCAGCAGAGGCGAAAAAGCGACAAGAGGAAGAAAAGTTAGCCGCAGAACAAGCTGCAGAAAAAGAACGTTTAGCAAAAATATTAGCAGCTGAAGAGGCTGAAATAAATGCCGCTGAAGCTGAGGCACAACGCGTAGCGAAAGCGCGTGCAATGAGTAAAGATATAGCCATTTATCAAGATGCACTACGCACTAGGATACAGAGTCGTTGGCGTAAGCCATTAAGTGAACAACCAGATGCATGGTGTAAAGTTTATGTGCGCCAAGCACCAGGTGGATATGTAGAAGATGTAGTGGTGGAGCAATGTACAGGAGACGAGGCGTTTCGTCGTTCGGTGGAAGAAGCAGTTTGGAAATCAGACCCGTTACCTGAACCTCCAACACCTGAACTATTTGATAGAGAATTACGTTTTAAATTTATTCCGGAGATTTAATGAAAACTTTAGTTAGAGTATTTGCCTTAAGTGTTTTCCTTTTTATTTGGCAAAGTGCACATGCAGTTTTAGAAATTGAAATTACGCAAGGTGTTGAAGGTGCGTTACCAATTGCTATTGCTGTTTTTGCGGGTGAAACCTATACCGCTCCAGAGGCTATTGAAACTATTGTCCGCAATGACTTGGCAAGAAGTGGTTTTTTTGATGTGCTCGATAAGCAACGTTTTCCTCAAGTGGTAGTCAATCCATCGCAATTAGATTTTAAAGCTTGGCGTGATACTGGAGTAGAAAGTTTATTGCTTGGAAAAATAACTCAAGCGGGTGGTGATCAATACCGTATAGAATTTCAGTTAATCGATTTAATTAGAAAGAAAAGATTATTGGGAAATGTTATTCCTGCTGGTACTAAAGATGTTCGCAAGGTAGGTCACAAAATTAGCGACTTGGTGTTTGAATCTTTAACCGGTATCCGAGGAGCATTTAGTACACGAGTGGCATATGTCAGTACTATCAATCGAGGTGGCATTAAAAAATATGTGTTACAAATAGCTGATGCGGATGGCTACAATGCTAGAACTATTTTTTCTTCCAGCAAGCAGATTCTATCTCCCGCATGGTCACCTGATGGTTCGCGTTTAGCCTATGTTTCTTTTGAAAGTGACAACTCTGCCATATATGTGCAAGATATAATTCAGGGTACACGTGCAAAAGTATCTGCAAAATCAGGAATCAACAGTGCGCCATCCTGGTCTCCAGATGGAAGACGTTTAGCATTGACACTTTCCGCTGGGGGTAGTCCAGATATCTATATTTTGGATCTAGGTGCTAAGAATCTAAAGCGTCTCACCAGTGGGTCAGCAATTGACACCGAGCCTAGTTGGATGCCAGACGGAAAAACCTTATTATTCACTTCTGATCGAAGTGGAGGGCCACAGATTTATCAAGTATCGGTCAATGGTGGGAAAGCTCAAAGACTGACATTCGATGGCAAATATAACGCTGCTGCAGATATTTCACCAGATGGTCGTTTTATTGCATTGGTAAACAATAGCGGTAACGGATTTCGCATAGCGATAATGGATATGCAATCAAAGGCCATGCGGGTAATTAGTAATGGCAATTTAGATGAAGGGCCAAGTTTCGCACCTAATGGCAGCATGATTATGTATGCTACTGCGGATCAAGGTAGAGGAGTTTTAGCTGCCGTAAGTGCAGACGGGAGAGTTAAACAGAAACTACGTTTAACCGAAGGCGATGTGCGTGAACCATCATGGTCACCATTTCGTTAATTATGTTTCGAAATTTAACCCGTTTCGAATTTTTCATTGATAACCACAAAGAGGAGTGAGTTATGACTAAGCAACTACTTATAGTATTTTTTATAAGTTTATTTTTAACATTGAGTGCATGTAGCACAAATACAAAGCAAATGCCTGGCGATGTAATCAGTGATGATTACGAAGGTGGCGATCCTTCTTTGAACGATGCTGCTACATCTGGATTGGAAGGTGAAGGCGGTTTATCTATGAGTGGCCTTGACGATGTAATCGCGCAGTCAGGTAATGTTGTGTATTTTGATTACAACAGTGCAGAAATTCGTGATGATTCTATACCACTAATCATGGCTGCTGCAGAGTCACTAAGCACTAACCCAGCAGCACAATTACGTTTAGAAGGTCATGCAGACGAGCGCGGCACCCGCGAGTTCAATCTTGCTCTAGGTGAGCAGCGTGCAAAAAGTGTACGTGATTTAATTATGCTGCAAGGTGTAAGCGGTAATCAGCTTGATATTGTTAGTTATGGCGAAGAAAAACCTGCAGTGATAGGTACCGGCGAACAGTCATGGCAGCAGAATAGAAGAGTTGAGATTATTAAGTAAATAAGCTAATCAAAATTATGGAAAAAATATTAGGGATGAACTTTGCCAAGCTATTGGTGACACTTGTATTAATGCAGGTGTCTACCATGGCTGGGGCACACAAAGCCAATAATGCACGGCTCGATTCAATTGATGCACGCATGCAGAAAGTTGAGCGTATTGCAAATAGCCAAGCTCTGGTGAACATGTCACAACGCATCGATACTTTAATGCGTGAGATACAACAGTTGCGCGGTGAAAATGAACAGCTCACACACGAGTTGAATACTTTGAAAACGCGGCAGCGGGAACAGTTTTTGGATATTGATCGACGTTTGCAGTCATCTAGTTCTGGGACAATGGTTAATGGGTCAATTGATAATGGAACGACAGGAACAGATGGTGTGTTTCTTGATAATAGCTCAGTCGATCAAAACCAAACATCTAGCGTTAGCGTTATTACTAGTACAAATCAACAAGTAGTAACTGCGACGACAACTAATGGGGCTACTGTAGCTGGTAGTGCTTCAAATGATGCTGCACAAGATTATAAAAATGCGTTTACTCTTCTGAAGCAAGGTAAATATGACGAGTCTATTGTGGCATTTAATTATTTTTTACAAGTTCATTCTGACAGCAAATATGCAGCTAATGCACAGTATTGGCTTGCCGAGGCAAACTACGTATCAAAGAAATATCCTCAGGCGTTAACAGAATTCAGTAAAGTTATTGAGCGTTATCCAGCCAGTTCTAAAGTGGCAGATGCTAAATTAAAGTTAGGTTTTACCCATTATGAACTTGGGCAATATGATGAATCACGTATTGAGCTCACACGCTTGCGTGCACAGTTTCCAAATTCAAGTGTTGCTAGCTTAGCTCAACAGCGACTTGAGAGAATGGCCAGAGAGGGTCATTAAATTTAGGTCATTACGGCCTAATCCAATATTAGTTGTATGACTGCTACCGTCACTCCTTTGGGTACACACCTAGAAGCAGAAAAGCTACGGATTACAGAAATTTTTGCTTCAATTCAGGGTGAGTCAACTAGTGTTGGCATGCCAACTGTTTTTGTGCGCCTTACGGGCTGTCCATTGCGTTGCCAGTATTGTGATACGGCCTACGCTTTCAGTGGTGGTGAATGGATGCGGCTTGATGAGATTGCTACAAAGGTAAAATCTTTTAACCTCAAACACGTCACAGTTACTGGTGGCGAGCCACTTGCGCAAAAATCTTGTTTAAGTTTGCTTTGCAAACTATGTGATCAAAATTACAAAGTTTCTCTTGAAACAAGTGGTGCATTAAATATTAGTGAAGTGGATCCTCGTGTAGTTAAGGTAATGGATATTAAAACGCCTGCGTCACAAGAAGTAAGTAAAAATCTCTGGGAAAATATCGGTTATCTTCGTGAGCAAGATCAAGTTAAGTTCGTTATCTGTAGTCATTCAGATTACGTTTGGGCAAAAAATATTCTTGCCGAATCTCAATTAAGAGATCGTTGTGAAGTTCTGTTTTCACCAGTCATGGATGAAACAGATGTTGATCAGTTTGAGGCTAAACAACTCGCAGAATGGATTGTGCAAGATCAATTAGATGTGCGCTTTCAATTGCAGCTACATAAAATACTTTGGGGTAATGTACCTGGTAAATAAAAATCAGATAAACCAGAATATTCGAACTTAAAATTCTCAGAACTTGACTAATCATAAACAAGCAATTGTTCTTCTATCTGGAGGGCTAGACTCTGCAACAACATTAGCTATTGCTCAATCCAAGGATTTTGAATGCTATGCATTGAGTTTTTCTTATGGTCAACGTCATCGTGCTGAACTTGTTGCAGCAACTAAAATTGCAAAATTAGCTAAAGTTGTTGAGCATAAAATCTTTGAAATCGATCTTGCTACTTTTAAAGGCTCTGCTTTAACTGATCATAATATCGGAGTTCCTCAAGACTACATGGTATCTACAACAGGTATTCCGGTAACCTATGTTCCCGCGCGAAACACTGTATTTTTATCAATCGCATTGGCTTGGGCAGAAGTACTACAGATTGAAGATATATTTATTGGTGTTAATGCAGTTGATTATTCTGGTTATCCAGACTGTCGGCCAGAATTCATACAGGCGTATGAATGCATGGCCAATTTAGCGACCAAAGCAGGTATTGAGGGCAATAAGCTTAAAATTCACGCTCCATTAATTTTATTATCTAAGGCTGACATCATTAAGTTAGGTAATCAGCTTGATGTGGATTATTCAAATACCGTTTCCTGCTATCTAGCAGATGAGTTAGGTAAAGCTTGTGGGCTGTGATTCTTGCAATTTTCGCAAGCAAGGCTTTAAAGATGCAGGAATTACAGATCCCACTAGATATGCCAACTAAATACACTAGTTATAAACTAGCCAGAAGTGGATAGGTAAACGCATGGAGCTTTATAGAAAATTCCGGTAGGATATCGCGCTTCGCGTGGGCCGTTAGCTCAGCTGGTAGAGCACTCGGCTTTTAACCGAATGGTCGACAGTTCGAATCTGTCACGGCCCACCATTACTTCTTATTTAGCAGAATTAATCACTTCGGTTTCTGAAATTGTCAAATCTTCGATTACTTCGGTGGGTACTATCTCGACTAAGTCATTTTCTCTTTTGATGCTTGTGTCTGCTGAGTTTGTGGCCTTTGCAATTTCATTTCCCGACATAGCATTAAATAATGTTTCAATTTGACGTTCTGAGATTTCTGCAAGATAGTTTTGTTTAAAATCAATTGAAAACTGTTTTAGTGATGTTCTAGTTTTATCCCCGTAAATCCCATCCACATCTCCTGCTATATATCCAAGCCTATTTAAATAAAGTTGAATTGTAGCAATCAACTGATTGTCTGAGGATTGGGTTGTAACTTGTGTTTTATCATTCTGTAATAAGACAATTAT
>JABDMD010000082.1 GCA_013001685.1 Gammaproteobacteria bacterium
CCAAGTACCATTGCCGCGACAATTGCACCCACACCAGCTGTAATGTGCACAACTAATCCACCTGCGAAATCTAGAACGCCTTTTTCTGCTAGCCAGCCTCCCCCCCATACCCAGTGACATATCGGCAAGTAAACGACGACTAACCACAAAAATGAAAACCACATCATGGCAGAAAACTTCATGCGTTCAGCAAATCCACCAACAATCAAAGCGGGTGTGATAATTGCAAAAGTCATTTGAAACATTACGAACACACTCTCTGGAATGGTGCCACTCAAAGAACTGCGTGTTACATCAGATAAGAAAGTATTAGAGAACCCTCCTAACCAACTATTCATTGAACCACCATCGCTAAATGCAAGGCTGTAACCAAATACAAGCCAAACCAGTGAAGCTAAACATGTAATTGTAAAACATTGCATCAAAACCGATAACACATTTTTGCTACGCACTAACCCTGCATAAAACAGTGACAAGCCTGGAATAGTCATAAATAAAACTAGCGCAGTTGATGTCAGCAACCAAGAAGTATCGCCTGTATCCAATACATCTTCCGCTAACGCCAAGCTCGGCAGTGAAAATACAAATAAACCAAACAGCCAAAATTTATTTCTTAACAAACCCATCGTATTTCCCTTTCTAATTCTTAAATATTATTTTTATTATTTATAAAGCGTCTTTACCTGTTTCACTTGTACGGATGCGAATCGCTTGCTCGATACTAGTAATGAAAATCTTTCCATCACCAATTTTTCCTGTGTTAGCAGCTTTGGTGATTGCTTCGATAACAGATTCAACAAGATCTTCTGTTATTCCGATTTCTAATTTAACTTTTGGTAAAAAATCGACTACATACTCTGCTCCACGATAAAGTTCGGTATGGCCTTTTTGACGACCAAAACCTTTCACTTCGGTTACTGTGAGACCCATAACACCTATTTCAGATAGAGCCTCGCGTACATCATCAAGCTTGAATGGTTTAATAATGGCTGTAATCATTTTCATGACAGCACTCCTTTTTGGATGGTTTTATCGCTAATATTTAACGACTGATTCAATTTTAATTATTGTTATTTGGATTACTTGCGAACCCATTTATGCAAAACACTATAAATAATTTATAGTGCGATTGCACTATTCTAGCCATAGGCTAAAAATAGATTTATTGATCATTAGCATGCATATGCACTATTAAAGTGCGCATATAGGCTGATATGAGTGTTTATTGAGCAGTAAAAAACCACTCAGTAAATTTGAATGTAGGGAATTATAATGCAGGAACGACCTTAAGACTTTCCTGCATATATTAAGATGAATTAGGCGGCTTGCTTTTCCATTGCCTCGGTATATTTACCAAGCGCTGCAGAACCATTACATTTTGCACGCCATAACAATGCATTTTGTGCTTTTTCTACATTCGCCGTTTCGCCCATCCAAGTTTTCATCGCGGTTTGTTGCAATGCACGACCATAAGAAAAAGTCAGTGCCCAAGGTAATTTAACACCCATCACATTCATTGCATTTAAATGCGCACTAGCTTCTTCGTCACTTTGACCACCTGATAAAAATGCAACTCCAGGCACAGAAACTGGAACCGATGCCATTAAACATTTAATGGTCTGTTCAGCTACAGTTTGAATATCCGCTCGATTCTTAGCTGAAGCACCAGAAATCACCATTGAAGGTTTTAAAATCATACCTTCTAGTGCAACACCTTGGTTTTTAAGCTGCTGGAATGTAATACGTTGAGCTAACTCAGTTACTTCATAGCATCGTTCAATAGAATGATCACCATCCATTAAAACTTCTGGCTCAACGATGGGCACAATGCCAGCTTCTTGGCTTAGTAATGCATAGCGAGCTAGCGCATGTGCATTCGCCTCTATGCACGCCCAACTAGGAATTTTCTCACCGATTGTTATCACCGCGCGCCACTTAGAAAAACGTGCACCAAGTTCATAGTATTCAGCAAAACGCTCACGTAGGCCATCTAAGCCTTCAGTAACTTTTTCATCTTCGTGACCTGCTAACACTTTTGCACCTGCATCAACCTTAATACCTGGGATGATTCCATTTTTTCTTAAGTATTCGGCAAAGGGTACGCCTTCTAAAGTTTTTTGACGGATGGTTTCATCAAATAAGATTGCACCACCAATATAATCAGACAAACCGGGTGCAGTAACCAACATATCGCGATATGCCTGACGCATTTCTTCAGTTGTCGCAATACCTAAACTCTCAAAGCGTTTATTACAGGTCGGATGACTTTCGTCCATTGCCAAAATGCCGCGACCAGGCGCTACCATGGCAGATGCGATAATATTTAATTCTTGAACATTCATAACTATTCTCCTATGAGGCCCTCTATTTTATAATTTTGAATTACGAAATCTCAGTTTATTTTAGCAATTATTGTGGATCAATTAAGTGACCAACTCGAACAATTTTTAATGCACTCGTGCCCCCTGCGTCGCCCATCAAGTCCCCCTTAGTAATGATAACTAAATCATTCTCTTGAACAACTCCACATCTCTGTAACACGCCAATGGCTTCTTTATTCACTTCAGCATGAGTTCGGCCTAATACATCGAACCGAGCAGGGTATACACCTTTATATAGTGTCACCAGGCGCAAGGTTTTCTCATGGCGTGTGAGCGCGTAAATAGGTATCGCTGAGTTCACTCGCGACATCCAAAGTGCGGTCGAACCAGATTCGGTTAATGCAGCAATCGCTGTTACATCTAAACGATTCGCAGTGTACATAGCTGACATGGCAATCGCTTCATCTACCCTTTCAAATTTGGTGCTTGTTCGTTGATCCGATACTTTTTTCAATACTCGTCTTTCTGATGCTAAACAAGTTCGGTTCATCGCTTTTACTGCTTTGACAGGATATTTACCGACCGCTGTTTCGCCAGACAACATCACAGCATCCGTACCATCTAATACTGCATTGGCAACATCAGATACTTCCGCACGAGTTGGAATGGGACTATAAGTCATCGACTCCATCATTTGCGTGGCCGTTATTGCTATCCGGTTTTTGTCATGCGCTAAATCTATTAATGACTTTTGCACCCCCGGAACTTCAGCATCACCAATTTCTACACCTAAATCACCACGACCAATCATGATGGCATCACATGCATCCAGTATTCCATCAATAGACTCTAAAGACTCGACTCGTTCTATTTTTGCGATGATGCCAGCCTTTCCACCTGCATCCAAAAATAACTGTTTTGCTAATTTAATATCTTCAGCATCTCGTGGAAACGAAATTGCAATGTAGTCGACATCAAATTCAACTGCATGCTTTATATCTTCACGATCTTTATCCGTAAGAGCTGGTGCTGATAAACCACCACCTTGTCGATTTATTCCTTTATTACTACTGAGCTCGCCACCCATAATGACATCACAGTTAATTTTTCCATCTACAACATCAACTACTCCCAAAACAATTATTCCATCATCCACTAATAATGTATCACCAGCACCGACATCATCTGCTAAACCTTTATAAGTAGTGCCCACCTTATGTTGATCACCATCATCAATAGTTAAATTAGTATCAATGCAAAATTGATCACCCACATTAAGATGAATTTTTTTATCTTGAAAAGTACCAATCCTAATTTTCGCTCCTTGTAAATCACCTAACACACCGACTTCGTAATTTTTTTCTTTACTAAGTTTGCGTAATGTTTTCACCCGCCAAGCATGTTCTTCATGAGTGCCATGTGAAAAGTTAAGACGCACTAAATCCACACCCGCATCCATAAGATCACTCATAACTTCTTCACTATCGGTAGCTGGGCCAAGTGTTGCAATAATCTTTGTATGCCGCAGGATAGCTTTGCGTTGGCGTATTTCAGTAATTAGACTCATTATTTATCTTTTGCTTTTGTTAACAGGCTAACTATTATCCATTAAATCTTTGTTCTAATATTTCAACTGCAGGAAGTTTCTTACCTTCAAGATATTCTAAAAATGCTCCACCGCCAGTTGAGATATAAGATATTTTTTCTTCAAGACCGAACTTATCAATCGCAGCAAGAGTATCGCCGCCACCTGCAATTGAAAATGCTTGGCTATTAGCAATCGCTTTTGCCATTACCTCAGTTCCATTTGCGAAAGCTTCAAATTCAAATACACCAACAGGTCCATTCCAAACAATAGTACCTGCATCTTGCATAAATTCCACGACCTGCTTGGATGATTCAGGTCCAATATCTAATATTAAATCGTCTTCAGCCACATCATCTACTGATTTTGTAGTAGCTTCTGCTTTCTCGGAAAATTCTTTGGCACATACCACATCAATTGGTAGTGGTATCCGCGTATTTTTATTTACAGCCAGTTCGAGTAAGGATTTTGCAGTGCCGACTAAGTCAGCCTCATAAAGAGATTTACCAACAGGTTTCCCAATTGCTGCGAGAAATGTATTCACAATCCCTCCACCTACTATCAACTGATCCACTTTATCTAATAAAGTTTCCAATACTGTCAATTTGGTGGAAACTTTTGAACCACCAACAATCGCGACCATAGGGCGGGTTGGCTCGGTTAATGCTTTCTGCAACGAATCTAATTCTTTCTTTAATAGTGGACCTGCACAAGCAATCGGTGCAAATTTTGCCACACCATGCGTGGAAGCTTGGGCACGGTGCGCAGTACCAAATGCATCCATAACAAACACATCACATAGACTCGCCATTTGTTTGGCAAGCTGATCATCATTACTTTTTTCACCAACTTGAAAACGCACATTCTCGCATAGAACTATTTCTCCTACGTTAAGAACTACACCTGAAAGCCAGTCTTTTTCTAATCTAACATTTAGATTGCACTGATCAGTTAAATAGTCCGCAATAGGCTGCAAGGATTGTTCTAGATCATATTTCCCTTCTGTAGGTCGGCCACGATGGGAAAGTAAAATTACTTTCGCACCTTTATCTAAAGCTAGCTGGATAGTTGGCAAAGCAGCTTGAATACGCTTCGCGCTGGTAACATGACCTTCTTTAACAGGCACATTAAAGTCTTCACGAATCAATACACGTTGATTCGTAAGATCTAGATCCGCCATGCTTAACACTGACATGACTTATAAAGCTTTCATTAAAGAAAGAATACTAAAGTGTCGACTCTTTACCACTTAGCTCTATTTAGCATTCATTAAAGCAACCGTGGTATCTAACATGCGATTAGAGAATCCCCACTCATTGTCATACCAAGAACATACTTTCACTGTACGCGTGCCCATCACTTTTGTAAGACTTGCATCAAAATTTGAAGAATGTGGATCATGATTGAAATCAATAGATACAAGTGGTGCATCGACATAATCCAACACATGACCATCTGCAGCATCTTTCATTACAGAATTAACTTCTTCTACTGTAGTGTCACGTGATGCTAAGAAAGTAAGGTCAACCACAGAAACATTGATAGTAGGTACACGCATTGAAAATCCATCGAGCTTGCCATTCAACATTGGCAATACTAAACCTACCGCTGCTGCAGCCCCAGTTTTAGTTGGAATCATAGACATAGTTGCAGAACGCGCACGTCTTATATCACTGTGGTATACATCTGTTAGAACTTGATCATTGGTGTAGGCATGAATTGTAGTCATTACACCATTCTCAACGCCAATTTTTTCATGCAAAGGTTTTACCAATGGTGCTAAACAGTTTGTAGTACAAGATGCATTAGAAATAACCGTGTCGCTGGCTTTGAGGGTGTCATGATTAACACCATAAACCACGGTTGCATCTACATCATTACCACCAGGTGCAGAAATGATTACTTTTTTAGCGCCTGCTGCGATATGTGCAGAAGCTTTTTCTTTGCTGGCGAAAAATCCAGTACTTTCGTGTACAACATCTACCCCTAGCTCGCCCCAAGGAAGCTTGCTTGGATCGCGTTCTGAACAAACACGAATGCGGTCACCATTAATTACAATATGATCGCCGTCAACTACTACTGTGCCATTAAATTTTCCATGTGCAGTATCATACCGGGTTAAATGTGCATTAGTATTTGCATCACCTAAATCATTAATTGCAACCACTTGAATTTCATTATTGCGGCCTGATTCATATATGGCACGCATAATGTTTCTGCCGATACGCCCATAACCGTTAATTGCAATTTTTATAGCCATTTTCTTTCTCCGTACTTTATCTCTTTAGATATTAAATAATTTATAAATTAGTTATTCACCCTAGCATCTCATTTACATTCATTACGATATTCGCTTCACTAAACCCAAAATACTGCATAGCCACATTTCCAGGCGCCGAAGCACCAAACGTATCCATACCAATCACGCGTCCTTGTAAACCAACATATTTATACCAGTAGTCCGATACACCAGCTTCAACTGCAAGGCGCTTGGACACTGACGCGGGCAATACGGCTTCTTTATACTCATCATCTTGCTGATCAAACACATCAGTAGAAGGCATGGAAACCACTCTAACCCGCTTACCTAGTTGCGCTAATTGTTGAGCTGCACTAAGTGTGATGCTTACTTCAGAGCCTGCAGCAATTAAAATTAGCTCCGGCTCTTGTTTGCTATCAAACAACACATAACCACCTTTAGCTACTGTTGCAACTTGATCATTAGTACGTTCAAGGAACGGTAAGTTCTGTCGCGAGAAAATTAAACATGTCGGACCATTTTGTCTCTCAATGGCGTGTTTCCATGCCACTGCAGACTCGACTGTATCTGCTGCACGCCACACGGACATATTTGGAATCATGCGCAAGGTTGCCGTTTGCTCAACTGCTTGGTGGGTTGGCCCATCTTCACCCAAACCAATTGAGTCATGTGTGAAAACAAGTATATTTCGCAACTTCATTAACGCAGCCATTCGTAACGCATTGCGTGAGTAATCTGAAAATACTAAGAATGTTGCACTGTAGGGAATAAACCCACCGTGCAAAGCGATACCAGAGTTAATTGCCGACATGCCGAATTCACGCACACCATAACGAATATAATTTCCGGACGCATCTGCTGTGGTTACATCTTTAGAACCTGACCACCAAGTGTTGTTTGATGGCGTTAAGTCAGCGGAACCGCCTACTACTTCCGGTAACAACTTTGCATAACCATCTAATGCCAGCTCTGAAGCTTTGCGGGTTGCAACGGTTTTTTTCTCGCCCACTGCAGTTTGAATTACTTTTTGCGCTTCAGCCTGCCAATTAGCTGGAAGCTTTCCTGAAGTACGTCTTACAAACTCTTCAGCAAGCTCAGGGTATTTCGCTTTATATTTTGAAAACCTTTCTTGCCACTGCGACTCTGCGTCAGCACCCCGCTTCACTGCATTCCACTCGCTATAGATAGTCTCTGGAATTTGGAAAGGCTTGTACGACCAATTTAATTTTTCGCGCACTAGTTTAATTTCATCAGCACCTAATGGCGCACCATGCACATCACCAGTTCCTTGTTTGTTTGGTGCACCCCAACCAATAACCGTTTTACAACAAATTAAGGTTGGTTTTGATGATTCATTTTTTGCTGACTCGATGGCATTTTTTATTTGCCCAGCGTCATGTCCATCTACATTTTCAATAACATCCCATCCATAAGCACGAAAACGCATGGGCGTGTCATCGGTAAACCAACCATCAATATCTCCATCGATGGAAATTCCATTGTCATCATAAAAGACGATCAACTTTCCCAATTCTAAAGTTCCAGCTAAAGAACAAGCTTCATGTGAGATACCTTCCATTAAACAACCATCACCAACAAATACATAAGTGTGATGATCAACTATATTTAAGTCATCTTTATTAAATTGCGCAGCAAGTATTCTTTCAGCAAGTGCCATGCCCACGGCATTAGCAATTCCTTGACCGAGTGGACCGGTTGTCGTTTCTACTCCTGGGGTATCACCAAATTCTGGGTGGCCAGGAGTTTTCGAATGCAGTTGGCGAAAATCTTTAAGATCTTCGATTGACAGGTCATAACCCGTTAGATGCAAAAGCGAATACAACAACATCGAACCATGACCGTTAGACACTACAAAACGATCGCGATTTACCCACTGTGTATTGCTTGGATTATGTTGCAGGTAGTCATTCCAAAGCACTTCTGCAATATCTGCCATCCCCATAGGCATGCCTGGATGTCCTGAATTAGCTTGTTGCACGGCATCCATACTCAATGCACGAATGGCATTGGCAAGTTCTCGACGATTATCCATGAAGATTTATACTTATATATAAGGTGTAGGGCTAAATGCCGCTATCTAGTTATTATTATCGGATTTATATAGTAAAAGAGCCCTGTTTCTAACAGGGCCCAGTACTATTATAAACTGGCGCTATTGTGAAATAGTTGCCTCAGAAGGGCAACAATACTAAGTGGGTAAAAATTGCTCGAGATTACTAGTGATTAGCTAGTAATCACTCATATTTGCAGAAAACTGCACAGGCACAGTAATGGTTATCGTATCGCCATTTATGATATCCACATCTATCGATATTGGATCGCTAGTGCTAGGTGCTGTATTACAACTGGAGCTAGCGGATGAAGGTGTACAGGTCCATGCTGAAGTCATAGTGACACCATTTGGTAAGTCATCTCCAATGGTGGCACCACTTACATCTGCGGGACCGTTATTTGTAACAATTATAGTATATGTACCCGTACCTCCCGGCGTATAAGTTAAGTTACCATCATCTTTAGTAATACTTAAATCTGCCTGAAGACGATTTGAAACAGTGCAAGTTACAGTTTGACCTGTGCTAACTATAATTCCCGTTATTGGATTAGTGCCCGTTGATGATCCATCGTTACAACTGGAACTCGTTATGCCCCACCCTGCTGGAACG
>JABDMD010000094.1 GCA_013001685.1 Gammaproteobacteria bacterium
CACCAAGCCCAATAGCTCCCCGCGCTTTTGCCATTGCAGATTGGAGGCGCATAAAACTGGCAGCATCCGCTCTAGAAAGTGCTTTAATGTGCTACAACCGTAAGAGGGGCCAATTTGCGCTTATTACCTTCTTTATGTGCGGCTTCAATGATGGTATGTGCTTGCTCAAGAGTGATTTCAGATATGTTTTTACCTTAAAGTATAGTTGTGTAAAGTTTAATTAAATTTTAGGGTTAGGCATTTGCTGTGCATCTTAGTAAAATACTCAACATAAGAAAATAAATAGTGACCAATTACCCATGACATTTCCAAGATGATTTTTACAGCATGATATTTTCTGGCAACGCCATTAAAGTTGATTTCATTAAGGATTCGATTGCGAATCTAGTATTTGATCTTGAAGGTGAGAGTATTAATAAGCTTAGTAAAGCGGTAGTGGATCAGCTTAATGAAGCGGTTAGTGCAATAGAAGATAATGAGAGTGTTAAAGCCTTAATCATCTCAAGTAATAAAGAAGTATTTATTGTTGGTGCAGATGTAACTGAATTCTTAGGTTTCTTTGAATTACCCGAGAAAGAATTTATTCATTGGATAGAAAGTACACAAGCACTCTTTAATCATATCGAAGATTTACCTATACCAACCGTAACAGCCATCAATGGTTATGCATTAGGTGGCGGCTGTGAATTAGCACTGACAACAGACTATAGAGTCATGGCCGATACTGCTCGTATTGGTCTTCCAGAGGTAAAACTAGGTATTTTTCCAGGCTGGGGTGGCACAGTACGTTTACCAAGGCTGATTGGTGCGGACAATGCGTTAGATTGGATTTGCACAGGTGATCAGAAAAAAGCCAAAGAAGCTTTTCAATGTCATGCAGTAGATTCAATTGTTGATATAGCTCAACTTAAAGATGCTGCCATGCATATTGTTCAACAATGTCTAGATGGCAAACTTGATTATCAAAAACGCAAACAAGAAAAACGTCAACCTCTGCAACTCAATCAAGTAGAAAGTATTATGGCGTTTGAATCTGCAAAAGCAGTAGTTGCCGCGAAAGCAGGTCGCCATTTTCCAGCGCCGATTGCGGCAGTTGAAACTGTACAACATCATGCGACGATGTTGCGTGATGAAGCAATGCAAATAGAAGCGCATGGTTTTGTCAAAATGGCAAAAACCAAAGTTGCGCGCAACTTGGTTGGTTTATTTTTAAATGACCAGCGCATTAAGAAAGTTAGCAAGTCCTATAGCAAGCAAGCGCAAGCGGTAAAACAGGCCGCAGTATTAGGCGCAGGAATTATGGGTGGTGGTATTGCTTACCAGTCTGCTTGCAAAAATGTGCCGATTATTATGAAAGATATCAAGCAAGAAGCACTTGAGTTGGGTAAGACTGAAGCCGGTAATTTGTTATTGAAGCAAGTTACACGCGGCAAGATTAAACCCGAAGAAGTAACTGATACATTATCCAAGATTGACACCACTTTAAGTTATGGTGATTTTACTAATGTAGATATTGTCGTAGAAGCGGTAATCGAAAATAAAAAGATTAAATCATCAGTATTGGCAGAGCTTGAACAACAAGTTAAAGCTGATTGCATCCTTACTTCAAATACTTCTACGATATCTATAACCGAATTAGCGAAATCTTTACAACGCCCAGAACAATTCTGTGGCATGCACTTTTTTAACCCTGTGTATCGCATGCCTTTAGTTGAAGTGATACGTGGTGAGAAGTCGAGTGAAATTGCAATCGCTACTACGGTTGCTTATGCCGAAGCTATGGGTAAAACACCAATTGTAGTAAATGATTGTGCCGGATTCTTGGTGAATCGAGTGTTGTTCCCATATTTTGCCGGCTTTGACGCATTAGTGCGCGATGGTGTTGAGATAAAACGCATTGATAAAATCATGGAAAAATTCGGTTGGCCGATGGGCCCAGCTTATTTGTTAGATGTGGTCGGCATAGATACTGCACATCATGCATCAGAAGTGATGGCAGAAGCCTATCCTGACCGAATGAGTAAAGAATTTAAATCTGCCACTGATGCTTTATATGAAAGTGAACGTTATGGACAAAAAAATAATGTTGGCTTTTATAAATATGAGCTTGATAAGCGAGGTAAGCAGAAAAAAATAGTAGATGAAGAAGCGATTCGAATTATAGAAAGTGTGCGTGTGAATATGATTGAAATTTATGATGAAGAAATTATTGATCGGATGATGATACCCATGTGTATGGAAACCGTACGTTGTGTGGAAGAGGGTACTGTGGATCATCCATTGGATGCCGATATGGGATTAATTTTAGGTATAGCTTTCCCAACCTTTAGAGGTGGTGCGCTACGTTATATTGAAGAGATAGGTTTACAAGAGTTTTGTGATCGCGCAGAAAAATATTCGCACATCAGTCCTATTTATGTTCCTACTAAAGGTTTGCTGAAAATGGCGAAGAAAAAACAAACATTTTATCCAAAAGTTGGTCCGAAGTAATATGGCAAGGAATAAGGTGGCTACTTATATTAAAGAAAGTGCAGTTGTGAGCTTGCCATTATGAGTATGCAAGCGCGCGATGCAGTTATCATTGATTGCGTACGTACTCCTATGGCCAAGTCAAAAAATGGCATGTACCGTAATGTTCGTGCAGAAATGATGTCGGCTGATTTGGTAAAGGCATTATTTGAACGTAACCCCAATGTAGATCCTGCAGAAGTTGAAGATGTAATTTGGGGTTGTGTAAACCAAACCCTGGAGCAGGGTTGGAACATTGCACGTTATATTTCTCTCATGACCAACATTCCTCATACCGCAGGTGGTCAAACAGTAAATCGGTTATGCGGTTCTTCTATGCAATCGATTCATTCAGCTGCACAAGCTATTTATGCAAATTGTGGTGATGTGTTTGTAATTGGCGGTGTTGAGCATATGGGGCACGTGGGTATGACTCATGGCTGGGATTTTAATCCGGCATCTAGCAAATACACTGCAAAAGCATCAAATATGATGGGGCTTACTGCTGAATTACTTTCCATGCAACATGGTATTAGTCGTGAAGATCAAGATAAGTTTGGCTTGCGTTCGCATCAGCGTGCTCAAGCCGCGACTGTCGAAGGTCGGTTTAAAAATGAAATTATTCCTATCGAAGGCCACGATGAAAACGGTTTTAAAGAATTATGTGAATTTGATGAAGTGATTCGTGCTGATACCACTTTAGAAAAACTTGCTGCATTAAAACCTGTATTTAAACCCAGTGGTGGCACCGTCACTGCGGGAACTTCTTCGGCACTTTCTGATGGTGCTTCGGCGATGATCATAATGTCAGCTGAACGCGCCCAAGCATTAAATCTGCAACCCAAAGCAAAAGTAAAATCTATGGCAGTAGCAGGAGTAGATCCTGCAATTATGGGTTATGGGCCTGTACCTGCTACACAAAAAGCTTTAAAGCGTGCTGGTCTAGATATTAACGACATAGAATATGCAGAACTTAATGAAGCTTTTGCTGCGCAATCATTACCAGTACTTAAAGATTTGGGTTTGCTGGATAAAATGGATGACAAAGTAAATCTTAATGGCGGAGCAATTGCCCTTGGTCATCCACTAGGTTGTTCTGGTGCGAGAATTAGCACAACCTTATTACATATAATGGAAGATAATGATGCAACCTTAGGGCTTGCAACAATGTGTATAGGTTTAGGGCAGGGAATTGCTACTGTATTTGAACGTGTCTAGACAAGCTTACAGAGTATTTAAGTAAGTATATTTTTAATGTGAATGACTTATCAAATCGCATTAATAAACAAGTTTTACATACTGCTACTGATTTTCTTTGTAAACAGGATGACGATATAGGCAAAATCGTTAAGCGACATGGTTATCCACCTTTATGGTCTCGGTCAGCTAATTTTTCTACACTTGTACAAATTATATTAGAGCAACAAGTTTCTCTTTCGTCTGCAAAAGCTACTTTTAATAAGCTCAATACAGTTGTCATAGCTATAACTCCAGAGAATATTTTAAAGTACACACAAAATGATCTTAATAAGATGGGATTTACTCGACAAAAAGCCAGTTATTGTCTTGGATTGGCAGAGAGCATCATTAATAAAGAAATATGTCTTAAGAAAATTGCAAAACTTGATGCACGTTCTGCACATGAAGAGTTGGTTAAGATGCGTGGTATAGGTGTATGGAGTGCGAACATCTATTTGTTGATGGCGTTGAGGTACCCTGATATTTGGCCGCAAGGTGATTTAGCACTCAATACTGCAATCTATCAAATCAAGAGATTACGCAAAAAGCCCACAGATGAACGTCTTGCAAACATTGTTTCTAAATGGCGTCCATGGCGTTCCGTAGCTGCAAGAATTCTCTGGCATTTTTATCTTTCAGAGAAATCAAAAAAGTAGTCACGCTCTTCAATACGAAATTAAGAAGGAAATAAAATTATTCCTGAATGCTGATATCAAGAGCAAATTAGCAAGATATTCAGTCCATACGTTATCTATTCTCAATATCTACCCACATTGATATTTTGCTCTGAAACCGCTGGGTGGAGATAATGTGCGACTTTTCTTGCCGCAACAAATAGCAGCGACTCCTTCGACTCTGCTTATGGATTGAGCTTCATATCATGCGAAAACTTTTTTTACCTCCCAGCACGCGTAGTGTCATCAAAAAGCGTATGGCCTCTATTGCCATATTTGTCATGCTTGGAGCGTTATTGATCTATGAAGAGCCGACAATTGAGATCGCTTGGGTCACAGCGATATTACTACTCACAATTTATTTATTTGCATTTGAGGTTGTTGATGTCGATATTGCAGCGATTACCATCATGGTGGTGTTGGGTCTGACGAGCTTGTTTGCTCCGATTATGGGTTTAGAGCAGGGCTTAGTAGACACTGCACATTTATTTGATGGTTTTTCTAGTAATGCGGTGGTGTCGATAATTGCGGTCATGATTATTGGAGCAGGGCTCGATAAGACTGGGATTATGAGTAAAGTTGCCAACTTTATTCTAAATGTTGGTGGCACTTCAGAAAAACGCATTATTCCTATTATATCTGGCACCGTTGCATTTATTTCTTCATTTATGCAAAACGTTGGTGCTGCAGCGCTGTTTTTACCCGTCGTTTCACGTATCTCTTCGCGCGCAAAATTACCGATGTCACGTTTGCTAATGCCTATGGGTTTTTGTGCAATTTTGGGTGGCACGGTGACCATGATTGGTTCATCTCCATTGATACTTCTAAATGATTTGATTTTGACTTCTAACTCCGCGCTTGATGCTGATCAACAAATGCAAACCTGGAGTTTATTTTCTGTTACTCCAGTAGGAATCTCGCTAGTTATAACCGGCATCCTTTATTTTGTGATCTTTGGGCGTTTTGTTTTACCCGTTACCAAAATCGAAAGTTCTACATCAAGTGGCGACACGATGAGTTACTTTCATGATGTATATGGAGTGGATTACGACCTCTATGAGGTGGTTGTACCCGATGGTAGTGACATTATTGGCAAGCGTCTTGACGATTTTGAAGATAAATACCAACTACGGGTGATCGCGACTAAATTATCTGGGCATTCTACACGCATAGGGCCAGGGGCATTAGATCGGGACACAGGACTTAGTGCAGGCATGGTGCTGGGTATTACAGCTGAGCCAGAATATCTGGATCACTTTATTCAAAAATATAATTTAAAAAAGCGCTCTCAGTTGCGTACCTTTGCAGAAGATCTAGCTACTAATAAAGCAGGTATTGCAGAAATTGTTATTCCGCCAAGTTCTAAACTAATTGGTAAAAGTGCACGTGATGTTTGGATGCGTAAAACCTATGGAATATCGATGATCACCATGCATAGAGATGGTCATACTATGCGTGAAGTAGAAGACATTCGTAATATTCCATTTCACTCCGGCGATACATTAGTAGTACACACAACTTGGGAAGCGTTAATGCGTCTTGAAAAAGATAGCAACTTTGTTGTGATTACTAGTGAATACCCACACGAAGAATTACGCCCTAATAAAGTGTTATGGGCAGGCATCTTTTTTGCAATTGCTTTATCGCTAGTTTTGTTCACTGATATTCGACTATCTATAGCATTACTTACAGGTGCAATAGGCATGGTGTTATCAGGGGTGTTACGTATTGATGAAGCCTACGACGCTGTCTCCTGGAAAACGGTATTTTTATTGGCAAGTTTAATTCCACTCGGAATGGCTGTTGAGCAAACTGGTACCGCTAAATGGATTGCCGAGCAAACTTTATTAGTAGTAGGCGACATGCCGATTTGGGTAGTGCAAGCAGCTATGGCGGTGCTAGCAACATTCTTTACGCTGGTGATGTCTAATGTAGGTGCGACTGTTTTATTAGTACCGCTAGCCGTGAATATAGCCATCGGTGTTGGCGCAAACCCAGCTTTGTTCGCATTAACCGTTGCTATTGCTACATCTAATTCGTTTTTAATACCTACACACCAAGTAAATGCATTAATTATGGGACCTGGTGGTTATCGTGTTCCAGACTTTATGCGTGCAGGTGGCATCATGACGGTTTTGTTTTTGATCGTTTCAGTAAGTGTGTTGAATTTATTGTATTAAGAATAGTTCGGTGTAGGTGTTAATTCATTTCTCATTTATCATTTCTAAAATTTCATCAATATAATCTAGCAAGGCGCAAGCCATCATATCGTCTTGCTTCTTGTCACCTATTATCGATAGTGCATTTAAAGCCGTAGCAACTTTTTCCGCATCTTGCTTAGAAGTCTGGCCGGATAATTGATTGGTACGATTGATATGTTCTTGTAAATTATCCAAATGAATTTTTGCAGCAGCTTGATCGCGTTCATCATCCAGAATTTGTGGAAAATAAATTTGTGCTTGAGTAGTGAATTCAGCGATCGCTTCATGCAGACCGGGTTGAAGATATTCATCTAATTCCTCATTTAGAGGAGGGATGGATGAATTATCAATTAGATCTATATCTATCTTGTCCTTATTGTTATTTGTTTTTTTTGACATTGTGAGTTCCGTCACATCTTGTAATGCTTTTGTTACTTAAACGTATAAATTCTTTAATTTTTAGATAGTAGTCTATCTTTTACTACTTAGATAATTTTCAGTTAACTCATGTGAATTCAGTCAGATTGCTGCCTATTCCCTATTAAAGTTAGGTTTGTCTGAGTACTATCTCTAAATAGCGTTGAGTTGATTATCTAAGGGCTTTGCCACGTAGTACAGTCCAGTAACCAAGGATGCTCAGCACTTACCAAGGAGGTAATTATGATTGCGACAAGTTTTTTATTAATTGTTTGACTGTTGGGCTTTCTATTCATCTCTAGTGGATTAGAAAGATCTCAACAATTACGTGAAGGTGTGCTTACAGTATATCGTGAAAAACGGATAGCTTTCATTGTGAGTTTACCTGCCAATATTAGAATTTCTTTTATTCTGGCTGTTACATTTGCCATTTAAACTTTAGCGTATTTAAACCCTGTAAAGTCTAGTTCTTCAGTCAATCGCATTAAGGCGTTCTAAACACTAGTAAATTTTAAAACCTGTCCGTTATTACACCAGCGTTGCCCAGTGGGTAAAGGGCCATCCATGATGAGATGTCCATGATGCCCGGCACAGCGAGCACAGCGATAACCTGTTTTCGGCCATATGCCCTTAAGATCTGTATAGGTTTCTAAATGGCCATGTATATGGTCATTGAAACTCGGCCAGCCGGTTTTGCTGTCATATTTCATAGCTGCAGTAAATAACTCTAGATCACAACCCTGACAGCTATAGATACCATCTTCATAGAAATTTGTGTACTTGCTGGAATAGCGTGGTTCGGTAGCACCTGTTCTAAGAATGGCGTATTGAGCCGAAGTCAAATTCTCGCGCCAGAACTCATCATCTTTTTCCCATTTTTCGATATCGGGGCTAGCATGAATGGCGATTCGATTATGTTTCGAATTAATTTGCAGGATAGTGAATAGCGTAAATCCACCTGCCACAATAAGAAAGTTTCTTCGATTCAAGCTATTAAATCCGGTCGTACAGTATTACTAACAATTTGATAGTGTAGCGCTTATAGAAGTTGCAATGGTTATAAGAAATATTTTAATAATATAGATTACTAATAGTCTATAAGTATATGAATAAAATAATTATTTTTGTGTTGTTTATCATTATACTAAGTGCCTTGGCGCAGCTGAGTTTAATGCTTGAGACAGATTGGCTGCAGTTTGCTCGTGCAGATATAGAATCTGGGCAATGGTGGCGTTTTATTACTGGCAATATGGTGCATTTAACTTGGCGTCATTTGGCGATGAATATATTGGCGTTGGTAGCTATATTTGCACTGTATTCAAAATGCTTAAATATTCATCTCATGATCTTAGTGTTTTTACTAAGTTGCTTATCAGTAACACTTGGAATCTGGATGTTTAGTCCGCAAATTCATTGGTATGTAGGTCTTTCAGGTAGCTTGCATGGACTACTCGTGACATTAATCATTCTTGATTTTGCAATCCATAAGCATTGGTTAAATATAGTTCTACTGCTAGCGTTAATTGCTAAATTGGCGTGGGAGGGCATGATGGGTCCTATGCCAGGCAGCGAGTCAGCTGCCGGTGGTCCAGTAGTAGTACAAGCGCATTTATATGGATTTCTGGGTGGATTAATCATTACATTCTGTATGTTTATTTTCAATAAAAACAAGAAGATATTGGTATGACTGAAAGTAATATATCTCAAGAATTATATAAAGAATTTCATCAAATCAGCCGTAATTTAACCTATCTCACAATAGGCTTGGTAGCAGTCGCAGCACTCAGTGTTTGGCTATTTAGTTTCGATGTGGGTGGTAAGAGGACTAGCTCAATGGGAGTAATGTTTATGCTTTTGGCTTTTTTCACTTATAAAATTCCCTATCTTAGCTATCGATATATGCTTTATAAATATAAGAATGAGTCTGAAAAACGTTCTGCAATTGGCTATGACTGGAAGCAATTTCGTGATCAAGCGATGCAGCATAGATAGCAAATAATTGACTACTTTAATTACCGCCCGTCTGACAGAAATTACTCACGAGCTATCGGAGTAGGCTGTCACAAAAGTATCAGCATACCTATGGTAGCTTGTAGCTATACTTACTTAACTTATTCAATCCTATAGCTAAAACAGTTAACTACAGACAATATGTAAGCAATGTTAGGCATATTTCGTAAAAAACCATTGCGTAGCTCATTTTTTCCACGTGGTGAAAGAACTGGTATTAATGGAAATATATATGTGAAACGTATGGGTTTTTCTACTTTGCGGGCCAGAGAGGGCAATATCAGCGAAGGTGGACTGTATGTGCAGATTCCTGAACATGATCTTGAACGAGGTAAAAAAGTTGAGATTGTATTGGTGAGTAAAAACGGCTCACTACGACGTATCAGTAGGTTGATGGGGATTGTGATACGTATCGATGCAAAAGGTGCTGCGATGGTGACCTATAAAAAAGATAATATGAATACCCAGCAGAACTTATTAACTGAGGAACAGCTGCTAAAGCAAGAATTTGGCGAGGTGTAAGTCTTAATTTATAGTGAATCTTGGGTTAAATGGCTGGTTTTCACAGATGAGCTGTAAAGGTTGAGCCACCTGCTAGCATTATAATACAGACTGTAGTTTCTCTCCTTCTGAAACTGGCCCACGTTGACTAAACCCCATACGTGGGTTTTTTTTGTCCATACACTTTGTTTAGAACAAGATCATTAGTGTTTTTCTGCTTGTGATAGCATTTAGTCATGCACGCATTATTATTAATTGCCCATGGAAGCAGGCGAGAAGCCTCTAATGATGAGGTTAGAGACCTCGCTCAAGCTTTAAAGCATCAAACAGGTGATGAATTTTCAATAGTAGAATGCGCGTTTCTTGAATTAGCCGAACCATCCATTCCAGATGGTGTAAGCGTCTGTGTAGAAAAGGGTGCTGAGTCCGTCACAGTGCTTCCATACTTTCTTTCAGCAGGACGTCATGTAGTTACAGACATTCCAGAAGAATTACAAAAAGCACAAGCTAAACATCAGCAAGTGAATATTAAAACGGCTCCTTATTTAGGTTCAGCGCAAGGCATAATCGAAATTTTAATTGGTCTTAGCAAACAAGCATCATGAGCTGATGTTTCAGTTTTCTAACTTATCTAACTCTTTTTGCAAATCTTTTTCTTTTTGTGCTGCATAGGGTGAATTTCTAATTTGATCATGGATTTTCATGCGATAACGCACAAACTGATCGATCTCAGTGAAATGCATAAAAGGGTTACCCTCTATTTCTTCTTTTAAAGTAGAAGATTTTTGTACCGCATAATTATGGCCAGGATGTATCACAATATCCGTAGGTAAATCACTTTTGAAGCGTTTTAAGGTGGAATACATTTGTTCTGGATTACCACCATGTAGATCACAACGTCCGCAACCAAAAACAAATAGTGTATCTCCGGTGATTAAATCGCTACCTGCTCGATAACAAGCAGAGCCAGGTGTATGACCAGGTGTATGCATGACTTCAATTTCAGTTTTGCCGAGTTTAATTGCATCTCCACCATGGTGTATTTGAGGTTTGTTCAAATTTTCTCCCCAAAAATCAACTTCGCTTTTCAATATATGAATTTGTGCATCGTAATGATTAAGTAATCTGTCTAATCCATTGATATGGTCATGGTGGCTATGGGTTAATAAAGCATCTGTAATCTTGACGTTTAGATCTTTTGCTTTTGCGATAATCTTATCAACATCCCAAGCAGGGTCGACTACTGCTGCGGTTTTAGTATTTTCATCAACCAGCAAATAAACAAAATTTTCCATTGGGCCAAGCTCCAATGCGTGAATAGAATGATTAGTGGTTGTTTCTGTAGAGGCCATAATGTTGTTTTGGTTAAATAAAGACAGCTAAATTGTAACAAGCTTTATATAAAGATATTAAGTTTAAATATGAAGACGCTCAAAGATTATCTAGATTTCGACTTAAAGATCTTATCTATTGGCCTGAATCCTTCAACCATATCTGTGGAGCGTGGTTATTATTTTGCAAATCCTAGAAATCGTTTTTGGAAAGCGCTAAATGCAAGCGGTTTGTTGCAAGAAGAGTTCATTCCATCAATGCAAGCGCAAGAGAAAATATTCACAGATTACAAAATTGGTTTCACGGATGTAGTGAAACGTCACTCATCTATGGGGAAAGACTTGCGTGCGGTTGATTATAAAAAATGGGCGCCTATATTGAAGGCTGAGATTGTAAAATATCAACCTAAGATTTGTTGGTTTCATGGCAAAATCGCAATGCAGAATTATTTGAAATATACAGGTAGTAAAAATAAAAATATTGATTGGGGTTTGCAAGATTTTAAAATTAATACATCGACGATATTTGTTACACCTAATCCTAGTCCGGCTAATGCAGCTTTTTCGCTTGAAATGATAACGGATTGGTATAGGAAGTTAAACGTGCTAGTAGAGTAAGAATTTTAAAAATTATAATTTATAAGCGGATTAGTAAATAGCAGGAGGTAAGTATGTATATAAGTAATGAGCTTTCTAATGTATCTATTCAGTGGACCGTAATTTGCTGTCATGAATATAAGCGACTTTCACGCACTAAGTGGCGAATTGACTTCCATTACAAGTGTGGTGCTGAAATGACTCTTGAGGATGTGTCGGATGATATGATCCAGTGCTTAATATTAGGTGCATATAACAGTAAAAAAGAGATGAAAACAAACATTGGTAAAGTGAGTATTAGCTCTAGTTCTGTTGTGTTGCCAATAGATGATTGGAAAACCTTGCAGCCTTTGATTGTTTCTTAGAGTTTGCTGGCATTATGGAAAAGTTTAGTAGTCTAAATACAAAGATAAAAATTATCTCAAAGTGCGCATCAATATTGCTTTAGTTATTTATTATCTAAACTATTTAATATCTAATCCCTATTAATTAAATGTTCGGTAGTAATAAAATTATTTTTATAGCGTTTGGTAATAAATGTTTCAATGTGAACTTTAATTGAAATAATTTAGTTTCGTAATGATCATCAAAATCCATTTATAAATTTTATAAATGGATTTATAGGTAAATCTAAATATATGTATTGCTTGGCTCGTAAATAAGTATAGAATTTCACTTACTATAAGACTTCGCAATAAAGCGTTATGTTGAAATGCGTCATTGCGTCACGTCATCTAGATACTCATAAAAACAAATAATGGGTAGTAATAAAGTTAAATAATGAAAAGTTAGCTGTAGGTCATGGGTATAAATATATACTCCATCTTGCACTTGAAAATTACTAAAAGTAACTTCGGCTACAAAAAAATTGGACAATCATCGAAACGGATAACAAGTAACAACAAGCGATAATTTGGCACATAACTAGTATTTAAATTTAAATATAACTAGTATTTAAAACGACTACGGCTTCCTACAATAAATGTTTAAGGAGGCTGGGACATGGCAATAAAAAAAGCCGCACCAAAAAAGAAAAAAGCAGTAACTAAAAAGTCTGCTTCTCCTAAAGCTGTAGCATCAAAAAAAACTAAAGTTGCAGCCACCCCAATTTCTACGGAAGCAAAAATTGCAAGACGTAAGATAGATGCGTTAAAGCGTGGTATTCATCGGATTAGTGAAGAAGATACCACACCGTTTTCAGTGTCAGTTGTCGGTATTGGTAAAGCTGGCGCAGATATCATCACACAAATCTTAAAAGATAAAGCAAGTGAAACAGGCGATAGTAGTGAAGAAGTATTTCATGCACTTGCGATTGATATTGGTAACCAAGACCTTAAACAAATAGATGATTTAATAGCAAAACTTCCTGAGGGTGTTGCGGATGTTGAAACCGTTCCAATAGAAGTGCCGGTACGAGACGATTTATTTAATAGTTTGCGCAGAATGCGTGAATTTTTGAAGCTCGAGTATCCCCGTTATTACTGGAATCCAAATTACGAACCTTGGTTACCTTCAAAAATCTCATTACCTAAAGCAGGCGATCATTTTAAAAGATCTGTAGCTAAGGCGCTATACGCAAGAAGTTATTACGAAGAACCACGTTCAATGCGTAGTGTATTAAAACGCTTTTCTGAGAAAGTCGACAATTCACCGGGTCAGTCTGTTGTTGCGGTTGTGTTTGGTTTAGGAGGAGGGACTGGTAGTGGCGTTATGGTGGATATGGCGCGTCACCTTTCTAACATTTGTTTTGGAAGACGCGTATTAGTTGTAGGTGTGGCCATTGCCCCTTGCGAAGGTGATAACGAAGCACATCAAGGCAGCCATTTATTTCCTGCTATCAATGAACTTGATTGCATGGGTGACGAGGAAAAAAATAAAGGTGTGATTGCAGTATGGGGTGACCTATATCGCAATCCATTCACTAGCGGTGTGATTATTGTTCCGCAAAAACCGGTTTGGGATGCAACACAGGATCTTAATGCAACGCATGAGCGTGTAGATCGCGAAGTTTCTTCATTCTTAACTCGCAATAAAGGTGTTGATCTTTGGGAGACCTTACGCATGTTGAACTGGGTAGGTGCTCCACCTACACAACATGCAGCGGCCCGCACTCCATACGGGAATCAATGGGCGCATGTTCTTGGATTTGCAGATGTCGAAGATGGAATAATAGCAACAGACGATATGGCAAGTCGTATGGGTATTCGTGATAGCTACAAACCAGAATTCATAGAAGTACGAGCTGTGAATCCTGAAGATTCAAAAATAACAAAGCTTGCAGGGACTTTAAGCAAAGCATTTTCATCAACCGCAGACCCTGGGATCACTCCGTCTGCAGGCGACAACCCTGGTAGCGTGCAATTCATTCTGCCTTGCATTAGTAAATTAGATTTCGATTTATTTTTTGATTCTCGTGAGGCGTATGACCCACAGACTTGGGAAGAAAAACTTACCGATCATTCATGGCTATTAGATTTGGGTGTACTACTCTGCGAGCCTGCAATTCGGTTTAATGGTATGGCAGGAGAATGTTTGTGGGGCTGTGCTTGTTGGGTAGTGGTGCCATACGATCAAATCCGTGGACCAGATATTAAACAAGTTATTAAGACTGGCGGCGTAAAAGCGGCTACCGCGTAGTGACAGCTACTTATTAAAATATCTATGGGAAAAAATAGAATGCAAAAACATTTAAACGCAGGAGAAAAACAAAATGTCACTTGATTGGGCGCAAGTGAAAGAGAGATATAAGAATGGAGTTGAAGTTCCAACCGTTGCGGGTGGTAAAACATTAACAGTAACGGGTTGTGATGACGAAGCTATCTATATAGAAAATCCACTGTGGAAAGCACAGTTAAGTCGTACGAATTTAGAGAAAGGGGTTCAATTAATTGAAGAGGGGTTGATTGATAAAGATCCGGGTTTATTTGTTGAAGACTATAGAGTTTATGTAACAGATGAGCGTTCTACTTCTGCAGCTCACATTCTCTATGACTTAGGTTTTCTTGATGAAGATACAGGGTTTACACCGAGATGTTAAAAACTTACTGACGGTGAAAAATTATAAATAATTTAAAAGTGTAAAAAACAACTGTAATTAGAAAAATATTAGGAGGAATTAGTAATGTCACAAAATTCATTATACCACAGTGCAACCGGCGAACAGGCGCCGCATTGTATTCATGTAGTTGGTATCGGTCGATCCGGCGCTGGTTATGTGGATGGAATGTTACGCACAGGCGAAGTGGAAGATATTCTTGAAGACCCACGCGCAAGGATCGCAGCTTTAGTTGTTGATATTGGCGAAGACGATATGTTGCAAGCTAAAGACTATGCTGCAGGATTGAAGCAGCGCTTAAAAGAGCGTGGTATTCCAGAAGAACGTTTCCAGTTTGAAATGGTAAGCTTGGAAATACCAGAGCGTGATGATCTATTTAACACCTTAAGAAGAATGCGCGAATTCTTAAAATTAGAGTATCCCAGATATTACTGGAATCCTAATTATGAACCGTGGTTACCTTCAAATTTTAAAATGCCACAAGTGGGCGATCATATGCCGCGTGCATTTGCCAAAGCCCTTTACGCAAAAGCGTATTACGATGGCGATCGTCCAATGGAAAAGGCGCTGCAAAGATTTGTTGATCACATCGAAAAAGCGCAATTACCTTCCATTGTGTTGGCATGTTTTAGTTTAAATGGTGGTACCGGTAGTGGCATCATAGTGGATCTTGCGCGTCACTTGTCTAGCGTCAAGCTCGGTCGACGTATTCCAGTCGTAGGTGTGGGGCAATTGCCTAATACTGGTGATGGAGAAGAAATTAATCCAGCACTCTTCCCTACGCTAAATGAAATTGATTGCATGCTTGATGATGACAAAAACGCAGGAGTGTGTGCAGTGTGGGGCGATCTCTACAAGAGCCCGTTCACTGGCGGCTTTATGGCGGTTAATACCGAGCATTCGTTTCAGCGTTTGTCATCGTATACCCAAAATGATGAGAAAAACCGCGACATTGATCCTAAAGTTCGTCACCGAATTGCCAATGAGGTTACCAATAAATTTGCCCAGGATGCTTTCATGCGCTTTGCATACAAGGATGACGGCAAATTATTGTTCCGTGCATTAAGACCTGCTGGGTTTACGGGCGCACCACATGAAACAGTCAGCGGTAAATCGCGTAATTGGACGCTCTATAACTTAGCTAAATTCACTCACCCAGGTGTGCAAGTGCTCCCAGGCGAGCCACTAAGTAAGTGGCATAAAGTGATGAACCAGTGGGTCGATCATATCGATGATTATTCTGGACTTAATAAAGATTTCAGAACCGATTACGCAGAAGTGCATATTCATGCGCCACGCGAAATAGGCTTCGATGAAATCGACGCTGAAGTTAAAGCTAAGCTTGAGTCGAACTTTTTAGTTCCAGGTGATGATTCAACCATTCAAATTACCAACCATGAGTTCTTTGATCATTTAACTTCGTATGCCGATATCATTTTGCCAGGTATGGCAAAAACAGATTTGGATATTTTCTGGAAAGCACGCGATGCCTATGACAAGTACGATTGGGAAGGTAAATTATTACACCATTCATGGTTACTTGATTTAGGTGTGTTGATGTCTGAACCAGCAATACGCTTCAATGGAATGGCAGGTGAGTGTTTGTGGGGTTGTGCATGCTGGGTCGTAGTTCCTTACGATCAAATGCGTGGTGATGCACTGCCACCAGCAAATCGCACTTCGATTCTTGCAGAAGGTATCGACATGATGACCAAGACAGTCGTGGCAACACCTTAACCATTGTTAACAAATGGCAAAACGTTCAGAGAGGGTTTTAGTTAATGAGTAATGCTTCAGCAGTATCCGATAAACGAATACCGGTCACAGTAGTGACCGGTTTCCTTGGTTCGGGGAAGACCACACTCATTAACCGGATCCTTGCTGAGCAACATGGCCGTAAAATAGCGGTTATTGTTAACGAATTCGGTGAAGTCAGTATTGATGGCCAATTAATCGTGCAAAATGATCAAGAAGAATTAGTGGAATTCAATAATGGGTGCCTATGTTGCACCGTGCGTGGAGATTTGATCGATACACTTGATAGATTGCAACAGCGTTCTGAGCTGGATGCAATTTTAATTGAAACCACGGGTTTAGCTGATCCTGCACCCGTTGCTTCCACGTTTTTCCTGGAAGACAAGTTGACTTCTAAAACGCGATTAGATTCTTTTATTGCTTTGGCGGATGCAGTCAATCTTGAACAAAATCTTGCGCAGAGTGAAGAGGCGCAAGAACAAATCGCTTTTGCCGACATCATTTTGTTGAATAAAGCAGATTTAGTTTCAAAAGAACGATTGCTAGAAGTTGAACATGTTATACGAAGGTCTAATCCTATTGCAAAGATCTATCACACTTCAAACAGCGATATCGATCTCGAAAAAGTGATCGGTGTTGGTGCTTTTGAATTAGAAGCAAAGTTAGAAGTAGATCCAAATTTTCTTGATGATCTTGAACATGAGCACGACCAGTCAGTGGGTTCATTTGTGTTACGCGAAGAGCGACCCATTGATATGAATCGATTCATGATTTGGTTAAATGAAAAGCTTGCAGAGCAAGGTGAAGACATGTACCGCACAAAAGGAATTTTTAATGCACAAGGCTTTAATGAGCGTGTCATTTTCCAAAGTGTGCGCATGTTGACCACCATGGTGCCTGAGCGAATGTGGAAATCTGGTGAAGAAAAAATAACCGAGTACGTAATGATTGGTAAAAATCTTGATCGCGATGAGTTCGCTGAAGGTTTTGCTAGTTGTGTAGTGCCGGGAAGTTAATTTTAAATATTTAACAACATAATTATAGATAAACAAAATATAAATAAAGGAGAAGAAATATGAGTGAAGTAAAAGAAGCTACAAACATGCTAGTTCAAATTCAAACTAGCGCAATACCATGGGCAAGTGTATATGCCATATCGGCAGCAGTGCTTACCGGCGTATTTATTCTTGCTGCGGTAGGCTTTGCTGGGCCAGAAGTTTTGCATAATGCAGCACATGATATTCGTCACGGACTTGCATTCCCTTGCCATTAATAGGAAGTGTTGTTGCGAGGGAGACAAATTGGTCCAAGTTAACAAGTTAAGTTGGCCTATGTGAGAATGAGATACACATGACAATTAAAGTCGGTGACCGAATACCATCGGCCACCTTTAAATGGATGGGCACCGAGTCGCCTATAGATGTTCGTAGTAGTAGCAGTGACGAAATCTTTAAAGGTAAAACAGTAGCAGTGTTTGGTTTACCTGGTGCTTATACGCCGGTTTGTTCTGCTGAACATTTGCCAGGTTTTGTGAATCATGCTGACGAACTGAAAGCGAATGGTGTTGATACAATTGCATGTATATCAGTCAATGATCCATTTGTAATGCAGGCTTGGGCGCAAGACCATAATGTAAGCAATAACGTAATGATGCTTTGCGATCCAAAAGTTGAGTTCACGAATGCCGTAGGACTTTGTTTGGATCTTTCAGATTTTGGTCTAGGTGATCGTTCAGAACGCTATTCTATGTTGGTCGAAGATGGTGTGGTGAAGGCATTAAACGTTGAAGAAAGTATTCTTTCGTGCGAGACGAGTAGTGCAAACGCTTTGCTTGAACAAGTAGAAGCATAAGTATGGAAATGCTTTGTTTAGGAGTATCATTTAACATTAATTATTGAATATAAGCTGTTGTTAAATATAAAAATAGTAACAAGCTTGTACATGATTTACGAGATCACATTGGAACCAGTCTATGGCGGAATGGCGTAGCGTATCTGCTAATCGAAGTCTAGATTCATCATCAGATGAAGCTGATGAGTTAGGTCAGAAAACGCCAAGTGAAGAACATTTTTATGACGTTCACATATTTCATTGCACCAATGAAAGACCCGCAACCCATAAGCGCGGCAGTTGTGTGGCAAAAGGGTCGAAAGAGCTCTGCGATTATATGTGTAGGCGTTCAATGTCATTGGGTCTTAAAAAGATCCGCGTGAACCATGCGGGCTGCTTAAATAGGTGTGAGCTTGGGCCAACAATGGTGATTTACCCTGAGGGTGTTTGGTATACCTACAAATGCGAAGCAGATATAGACGAAATTTTAAAGACTCATGTGATGAATGGTAAACGCGTTGAGCGTTTGTTATTGCGGCCTGATCAAGGTCCTCGTCATTAGAGTATTGAAGAGTGTTAATAGAAGATTTCATTACATAAGTAGTTAAATGTATTTTTTACTAAAGGACAAAATTCTAAGGAGGGTTTAATAAAGGAAAAATAAATTAGGAGATGAAAAAATGACAGATGCTAATTCAAATATTTCAGCCTCTAAGCCTGAGCCTTATAGCTTAAGCGTAGTGGGAATTGGGCGCACAGGTGCGGGTTATGTGGATGGATTACTTAGAACGGGTGAGATAGAAGATGTTTTGATGGATCCAAGGGCGCGTGTAGCGGCATTGGTGATTGATGTTGGAGATCGTGACTTGCAGCGTGTAGATGGTTATGCAGCTGGTCTAAAACAACGCCTTGAAGAACAAGGGGTTGCTCCAGAAAATTTCCACTACCAGTCTATTTCTTTAGACATGCCTGAACGTGACGAGCTGATTGCAAGCTTAGATAATATGGCAGATGGAAAATCCTGGTTACCTAAAGATATCAAACTACCTGAAGCAGGTTCGCACCTTTCAAGAGCGGTAGCCAAAGCAATTTATTATAAAGCCTACAATGATGAGCCGCGTATTTTAGATGTCGCACTTACTAACTTTGCTAATCACGCTGAGCAATCTGAATTACCTGCACGAATAATGGTTTGCTTTAATTTAGCAGGCGGTACCGGTAGCGGTATGGCGATAGATCTTACTCGTCAATTAAGCAGCGATAAATTAACTAAAAAAATTCCCGTTATAGGTGTAGGGCAACTTCCACATAGTGGTGATGGGGATGCCCCAGCTAGCCTGTTTGCAAGCCTAAATGAATTAGATGCAATGACAAAAGGCAATGACAAACAAGATAACCCGTTTACAGGTGGTTTTTTTGTGGTGAATACCGAACATTCTTGGCAACGATTAACCTCTTACACGGATACAGGACTACAAGCCGTTCGTGATCGATTCCGTCAAGAGGTAACCAATAAGTTTTCTCAGGATTGTTTCATGCGTTTTGCAGTTAGGGATTCTGGCGCAGCGTTAACACATGCTTTGCGCGCAGCAGATGAAAGCAATAAAGCAGGCAAGTGGATGCTGTTCAACTTAGCGAAATTTACTCATCCTGGAGTACAGGTATTACCTGGTGAGCCATTAAGTAAGTGGCATAAGGTAATTGATCAGTGGATTGATCATCTCGATGACTTTTCAGGTTTGCGTAAAGATTTTAGATCGAATCATGCGGATGTGCACGTTCATGTACCTAGGGAAATCGGCTTTGATCGAATAGATCAGAAAATGGAACAGAGAATGAAAGATAGTTTTCTTACTGCAAAAGATTCAAGCATCCAGATTGAAAATCATGAGTTCTTTGATCATTTAACTTCCTATGCGGATATCGTTCTTTCAGGGCTAGTAAGTACCGATCTCGATCGTTATTCCAACGCACAAGCGGCATACAATAAGCTAAATAAAGGTGAACAGAAAATGTGTCACTCGATGGCAACTTGAGCGTGGTAGTAATAGTTTCTGATCAGGTGCAGGCTTGATAAGATTTCTCTGAGTGCATTTTAAACCTCAACTCTTTGTGTCTATACGTGTAAGTATTCACAAAGAGAGTTGTATTTATTTATAAAGACTTGAAAGAGTGTTCAGTAATCTATGCTTAGCTTCGAAGAAAATTATATTCCTGATGAAACTAAACGATTAATATTCTTACTGGAAACATATATTCCTTTCCTTAAAAAGCATGCGACGCCTAAGGCACTTGAAAATTACAAATTCATCAGCAAGCAATTGGAAGAGAAAATTTCTCACATTGAGTTACTTGAAAGAATTGAGCCAATTTTTGTCACCGAAGATGGTAATCCTAAACCACTAGTGCCTGATAATAATATAGAAAGCAAGCTCGGCCCGAACCGTTCCGCAGAATATTTTGGTTTACATGCAGATCTTTGCTTCATGGTTAC
>JABDMD010000115.1 GCA_013001685.1 Gammaproteobacteria bacterium
TTATCTTGCTCTGATTGAAACTCAGCACCCGATCCCGATCCACCTGAAGACGTGTTTGCACTAACACCGCTTGTTGTAGTTGCAGCAGCTGCAGCGCCACCAGAAGAATCTAAATTTACAGTGATATTTTTAGTGATCGGTGGATAACAAAGTCCTGCTTTTGCACAGCCTTGATACTTAAAAACTAAATCTACTAAATTGGTATTTGCAGCTAACTTTGTTATTGGAATTTCGGCATTAAATTCATGATCAATACTTACGATCAGTCCGAAGTATTCATCTTCTTTTTCTTTGCCTTTTGGTAAAGGAAGCTCGCCTAAAGAAATTTGTGCATCGTCAGCCGGCGCAACGCTAATTTTGTCTTTATATAAGTAGTAGCCGTCTTTGATTAAACAATTGGTCTTAATGGTGTTGCCATCACCTTGTTTTGCTGTAACAACGAAAGCGACATCTGGATCTAAAAACTCCTCTTCTTCTTCGCCGGCAAGATTAGCAAGTGGGCTATCAGCCCACGCTGCAGTACTTAAAAAAGTAAAAAGTAATAATAATGTGATGCGTAATAAATTCATGATGTTGTATTCGTTGTTAGTTCGTTTGTTAACCCATTCATTAACCAGTCTAAATAATTTTTTGAGCCACCAGTAATTGGAGTCGAAATTATCTCGGGAAGTTCGTAAGGGTGCTGTTCTTGTATATATAACTCAAGTTCTGGGTAGCAATTATCAGTAGTTTTGATAAGCGCTATATGCTCAGTTTCTTTGCAAATTTTCCCTTTCCATATATAGATGGAGTGTCCTGCCGGTACAATATTTACACAAGCTGCCAGCTTTGCCTGCACCATTTGCTCTGACAACCGCTGAGCGGTGTCGATATCAGGAAAAGTGGTTAGCACTAGGATCGGTGAACTCATATATAGCTACTAGTTGGGTATTAATTTCGAATTCATATTGGGTGTTGAAGTTTGAGGTGTATGCCCTCATATTGCCAGCATAGACCCATAACATTCTGGTCCTAGTATTTGCTTTGGTCCGTGGAAATCAAAATTATATGCCTCCTGTACGTGTTCGAGTTTTTCCAATTCTAATGGCCTTGTTTTTGGTGATTCCGATCATCGAAATCTACCTGCTTATTCAAGTAGGTGGTTACATTGGCGTACTGCCAACCATCGCACTTGTAGTATTGACCGCTGTTATTGGTGCATCCTTACTTCGAACCCAAGGAATGCAAACTTATCTGCGTTTTAATCAATCACTTAGCGAAGGCAGGGTGCCTGCAAATGAAATCCTTGAAGGAGTAGCTTTGTTGATTGGCGGAGCATTATTGCTTACCCCAGGATTTTTCACTGACCTAATCGGCTTTTTCTGTTTGCTGCCCATTACCCGCAGACCTGTGGTCACGTTTATCGTGAATCGATTTAATCCGATGTCAGGGATGGATATGGGTGGCGTACCTCCATCTTATGGGCCATCTGGTAATAATTCGGGTAAAAAGTCAGGCAATGTTATTGAGGGCGAAGTCACTCATCGCTCAGAAGATTAAAGTAGATCGATAAGTCCTCCTAGAAAAAGCTTGACTTCAATAAGCTCATTCGTATGATTAGCACTCATTGGATGAGAGTGCTAACAAAAATAGCACCCATATATACCATTTAAAATTATTAAATTAACCTTTATAGGAGGCGATCCAAATGAAGATACGTCCTTTGCATGACCGCGTGGTCGTCAAGCGTATGGAAGAGGAAAAAACCAGCCCGGGTGGCATAGTGATTCCTGATTCTGCTACAGAAAAACCAATTAAAGGCAAAATTGTTGCTGTCGGTAATGGAAAAATTACTGATAGTGGTGATGTTCGCAAATTAGATGTTAAGAAGGGTGACGAAGTCTTGTTTGGCAAGTATTCCGGCACTGAAGTGAAAGTAGATGGCGACGAGTTATTAGTGATGCGTGAAGACGACATCATGGCTGTCATCGAAAAGAAATAAGCAATTAAAAATTATTTTGTAAAAGATTAAACGAATTTAGGAAGGAATAAATCATGAGTGCAAAAGAAGTACTTTTTGGCGAAGACGCTAGACAGCGTATGGCACAAGGTGTCAACGTTCTAGCTAACGCAGTAAAGGCAACATTAGGTCCTAAAGGCCGCAATGTTGTATTAGATAAATCATTTGGTGCACCAACTGTAACTAAAGACGGTGTATCAGTTGCTAAAGAAATCGAACTTTCAGGCAAGTTTGAAAATATGGGTGCACAGATGGTGAAGGAAGTTGCTTCACAAACATCTGACATCGCTGGTGACGGAACCACTACTGCAACCGTACTTGCACAAGCAATTGTACGTGAAGGCATGAAAGCCGTAGCAGCAGGCATGAACCCAATGGACCTTAAGCGTGGTCTTGATAAAGCAGTAATCGCAGCAGTAGAAGAACTACATAAATTGTCTAAGCCTTGTACGGATAGTAAAGCGATCGCTCAAGTAGGCAGCATCTCAGCAAACACTGATGTATCTATCGGCGACATCATTGCCGAGTCAATGGACAAGGTTGGTAAAGAAGGTGTTATTACCGTTGAAGAAGGTAATGCATTAACCAATGAGCTTGAAGTGGTTGAAGGCATGCAATTTGATCGCGGTTACCTATCGCCTTATTTTATCAACAATCAAGACAGTATGACGGCTGATCTAGAAGACCCATTTATTCTTTTGCATGACAAGAAAATTTCTAATATCCGCGAGTTGTTACCATTGTTAGAAGGTGTTGCAAAAGCAGGTCGTCCATTATTAATTATTGCAGAAGACGTTGAAGGCGAAGCACTAGCAACTTTAGTCGTGAATACAATTCGCGGCATCGTTAAAGTTTGTGCAGTGAAAGCTCCAGGCTTTGGCGATCGTCGTAAAGCAATGTTGCAAGACATCGCGGTATTAACCGGCGGCACTGTAATTGCAGAAGAAGTTGGTTTATCTCTAGAGAAAGCCAGCCTTGACGATATGGGCACTGCAAAGCGTGTGAATGTTTCTAAAGAAAACACCACAATTGTAGATGGTGCGGGTAAAGCAAAAGACATCAAAGGCCGTGTAGATCAAATCAAAACCCAAATTGAAGAAGCAACTTCTGACTACGACAAAGAAAAACTACAAGAGCGTATGGCAAAACTTGCTGGCGGTGTTGCAGTGATCAAAGTAGGTGCAGCGACTGAAGTTGAAATGAAAGAAAAGAAAGCGCGTGTTGAAGATGCATTGCACGCAACGCGAGCTGCTGTAGAAGAAGGTGTTGTTCCTGGTGGTGGTGTTGCGTTGTTACGTGCTCGCAAAGCACTTGATAACCTGAAAGGCGACAACCATGAGCAAGATCTAGGTATTGGTATTGCACGTCGTGCGATGGAAGAGCCTCTACGTCAAATCGTAACGAATTCTGGTGAAGAAGCTTCAGTAATTCTTGCAAAAGTTGACGACAGTAAAGGTAACAACGGTTACAACGCTGCAACTGGCGAATTTGGTGACATGATTAAGATGGGTATTCTTGATCCAACTAAAGTGTCTCGCACCGCATTGCAAAATGCTGCTTCAATTGCAGGTTTAATGATTACCACTCAAGCAATGGTTGCAGATGCACCGGCGAAAGAAGAGCATGATCATGGCCCAGCGATGGAAGACATGGCAGGCATGGGTGGCATGGGTGGCATGGGTGGCATGGGCGGAATGATGTAATCATTCTATCCACACTCATTGAAAGAATTAAGGCCCCGCAATGCGGGGCCTTTTTTTGTTTTGTTATTTAGTTTTTATAAATATTTTGTTTATGCATTTTAATTGAATTCTGTCGCTGGCTATTCGAACCCAGGGTCGAGGTACTTTTGTTTCGCGAAAAGCACCCAAAAGCATTGCGCCGCACATTACCGGTTTTGATAATCACTTTCATCTTTTCGGAGGTGGCAAAATTCGCTGCGTTCAAACAACGTCACCTTATTCCCGAAAAGCTTCAGTGATTATCGGGTGATGTGAAGGTGAGGTTAAGGGTTGCAGAATTTAGACTATAATGCTCGCTTTCGACCAATAGCGGACATTAACCAAAATATGAAAAATTTTAAAACCTTAAAATGAGAATAGATCCAGCAAGTCATATGGTCGTTGGGGTGCGATATGCGCCATCGCCTAATTTTGATGAGCGGCCTGAACGCACAGCGGTTTCTTTAATTGTTGTGCATAACATTAGTTTGCCGCCGAATGAGTTTGGAGGGCCGTTTATTGAACAGTTGTTTACCAATCAACTTGATCCTAATGCGCATCCTTATTTTGAGGAGATTAAAGATTATAAAGTTTCTGCACACATATTAATTCGTCGTAATGGTGAGGTGGTGCAGTTTGTACCTTTTAACAAACGTGCATGGCATGCGGGACAATCAACTTATAAAGGTTGTGAAAACTGTAATGACTTTGCTATAGGAATTGAGCTTGAGGGTGCGGATGAAACCCCTTATGAAGAGGCACAGTATATGGTTTTAGCAACGCTTGTTGATTCGCTAAGAATTGCATACCCATCGTTAAGTAAGGAAGACATTGTTGGACATTCTGATATTGCCCCAGGTAGGAAAACAGATCCCGGCCTAGCTTTTAATTGGGATGATTTTAGCGAACAACTGGTTTAAGACTATTCTTTGCGAGGTATTTCTTCGTGCAAAAGCTGCCAAGTTTTATTCAAGTAACCTTCGACTGGTTTGAAGTTCACTTTGTAACTCATCTTTTGACATTCTTCGATCCAATAGCCGAGGTATAGGTAAGGTAGCTTTTGATTTTTTGTTTCTTCAATGAGCTTTAAAATTGCAAACGTTCCTAAACCTCGGTTTTGGTATGCCGTATCGTAGTACGTATACGCAGCCGATAATCCTTGTGGCAGAACATCAAACACGGCTACACAAATTAATTTTTTATCTATACGAAACTCCATGAAAAATGTTTCTGACCATGTTCCTATAATAAACTCTTGATAGTCTTGTTTTGTAGATGAGTTCATTGGCCCATCTTCATGGCGGCATTGAATATATTGTTTATATAAATCGAAATGCTCCTGTTTAAATTCTTTTTTTACTATGCACACCTCCAAATCTTGATTGTGCATTAAAGAACGTTTCTGTGAGCGGCGTGGTTTAAATTCATCAATACATACTCGTGTGGGTATACATGCATTGCATTCTGGGCATTGTGGACGATAAAGATGGCTACCATTTCTTCGAAAACCATAGTCAATTAGCCAGCTATAAGTTTGGGTGGAGATTTCTTTATTGGGATCAGCGAAAATATTAACGCTGTAGCGGTTGGGCAAATATCCACATGGATAGATTGGGGTTTGATAAAAATCCATACTAAACAATTATAGCCGTTATACTTGTTTCCAGTATTTTTTAGAAAGAATAACAAGAATTGTCTATGTATAAGCGGTTACACAATACTTTATCAGCAATGAGCAAAGATCAGCAGCTGAATCTTTTAGCTGGTGGCCGGATCGGCATAGAGAAAGAATGTTTGCGAGTGGATAAAAATGGCAAATTATCTCAACAACCACATCCTGCATCCTTGGGTTCTGCGCTAACTAATCCTTATATCACCACAGATTTTTCTGAAGCCTTATTAGAGCTGATTACGCCACCTGAAAAAGGTGTCTCCGCAGCGTTGGAATGCTTGCAGAAAATACATCAATTTGTCTATTCGCAACTTGAAGATGAATCACTTTGGAATGCCAGTATGCCATGTGTAGTGGCTGGTGAAGATGGAATTCCTATTGCGCAATACGGTAGTTCTAATTCAGGTATGATGAAAACCGTGTATCGTCGTGGTTTAGGTCACCGTTATGGAAAAATGATGCAAGCCATTGCCGGAGTGCATTTTAACTATTCCGTACAAGAAAACTTTTGGCCTTATTATCGCCAGCTACTCATGCAGGATGATATACCATTAAAAGAATTTATCTCCGAACAATACTTTTGTTTGATTCGTAATTTGCAGCGTTATGGTTGGGTAGTATTTTATTTATTTGGCGCATCACCAGCTATATGTAAATCTTTTTTAAGTGGGCAGCCAGGTAAACTTGAACAGTACGACAGTAATACCTATTACTTACCATTTGCTACTACCTTGCGCATGGGTGATATTGGGTATACCAATAAAAAAGAAAGCGAAACCGGTGTTCAGGCTTGTTACGACAGTTTGCCTTCATACATTAAGTGTTTAACCAAAGCAATCGAAACCTCTTGCCCTGAATACGAAAAAATTGGTATTAAGGTAGATGGCGAATACAGACAATTAAACGCAAATATTTTGCAAATTGAAAATGAGTACTACAGTACAATTCGTCCCAAACAACCTCTAGTTAAAAACGAAAAGCCAGTTCATGCTCTTGGTGAAAGAGGTGTGCAGTATATTGAGCTCAGATCTTTAGATTTAAACTTATATGATCCATTGGGTGTAAGTGATTCACAGCTCTATTTTCTTGAGGCGTTCATGCTGTTTTGTTTACTGCATGAAAGTCAATTGATTGATAGAGCTGAGCGTAAAGCGGTTGAAGATAATGAAAGTAAAGTAGCTCATCAAGGTCGAGATCCAGCACTTAAGCTATCGCGTAAAAGTGAACAAGTTTCAATACAAACTTGGGGAAGTGAGCTATTAATCGAAATGCAAGCCGTTTGCACTACTCTCGATGAACAAAACAGTACAACTAAATATAGCAAGTCACTACAAAAACAGCTGGCTGCCATTGAGGATTCAAACCAGACCCCATCTGCGAGAATACTGCAGGATATGCATGAAAATCAGGAGTGTTTTTTTGAACTTGCTAATCGAATATCCAGGCATCATGAAAAACAACTACGCGACAGTACTTTAAGTGAAAAAGACATGATTTTTTTCCAAAACCAGGTGCGACAGTCGGTAGAAAAACAAGGACAAATTGAGGCATCTGACACAATCTCATTTGATCAATTCCTGCACAATTACTTCTCAAACACAGTATCTGAACAGGAAGTGAAGGTATGAACAGAGTTGGAGTTGTTGGAATTGCATTATTAGGATTTATTCTTTTTAGTGGTGCTGCTCATGCAGAAATTTTCAAATGGGTAGATGCGAATGGCAAGGTTCATTATAGCGATCGTAAAATTAGTACCCAGGCGCAAAAGGTAAATGTAAAAACAGGTGCCTCTACTATCGGTCAAGACACTCAGAGTGTTGAACAACGATTAGTCCAGCAAAAAAAATATATAAATTTTCTTCAGTCAGAACGCCTAGAGCGACAAGAAAAACGTCAGGAAGCGCAGCAAGAAAAAGACAAAAAGCACAAGTTGTGTGCAGCCATGCAAGACCAACTAAAAGGCTATACACATGGCAACTATCGTTGGTATGAGTTAGATGAGAAGTCGGGCGATAGACAATATTTAGCAGATGATCAAATCGAAGCTAAAAAGCAGGAACTACAAGCTGAAATAAAATCCAACTGTAGTTAATTACTACAGTTGGATTTTATTAATATTTAAAAACCCCTTTCGAAATTAATTTTATCTGTGGTGTGTAGGTGGGTGCGGCGCATAACCTACTTCGTAATCATCTCTTGGCCAAAAACGATTTTTCTTTTCATGGCGATGATAACCGCAATCAATAATATTCTTTTGGCATAAAGTCTCACGCCATTCATATTTGTAAAAGTTTTTCACGAGTGCAGTATGTTTAGCATTAAAATGTACTTTACGTACATGAGAAGTCTGGTGTTTGCCAAAACCGGTGCCAACTTCTTTTTCTGCCTGTTCTGCTAAAACTGAGCCATTTGCAGTCCCAGACGATTCACCAGCATCATAAGAACGATTCGGTGCTTGTGCCCTTAGTTTACTAGCTTGAGGCTTATTAATTGTTTGCTTTTTTTCGTGCCGAGTAAAAAATGGCTGCTTTTCCTCATACACTGCAACGGCAATTACACCCATGGCAGAATCATCATCAAAAGCGTGAGCGTAGGAATCTTCTATATCAGTAAAGTAAAAGCGATGGATGTCTCTACTGCTCGTGCGCCAACCTGCATATGATTGGGTTTCATACGGACCTAAGATATACATATTCTCATTGTGATTTAGCTTGGATTTTTGTCCAGAAATGATATTGCGACCATCCACAGCAATAACTAAACCGAGACGTTGATTAGAATGGTTGCGTATATTTAGTGAATAATTCTCACCGTTGATTGCTTCTACATAAGCGCGATTTTCCTTTTTGAGGTAGCGCTGGGTAACCGGATAGATTGAAAAGGTTTTGCCGTTATCGGAGATAATCTCAATTTCAATAGGCTGATAGTTTTGATCGAATTTGCTCGATGCCAAGCATGGAACTGTTAAACTAAGAGTTAATAACATCCATAATAATCCACAATTTAGAAATTGCGCGTTCACTTTAATAGCACTCATCATATCGTATTCCTTATTAAATAATGGTTCATCGTGTTTCTTAAGCTTATAAACGTAATAAGTGTTCGATTGGGTTAATTGGGAAGGGGCTTATTTTGCAGACAGCTAAAAACACTCCAGTAATAAAGGATTTAGTACTGATTGGCGGTGGGCATAGCCATGTAGCCGTACTGAAGAAATTCGGCATGAATCCAGTACCAGGTTTGCAAATTACACTGATTACACGAGATGTACACACACCTTATTCAGGCATGCTGCCGGGTTATATCGCAGGGCATTACACCTATGATGAAAGTCATATTGATCTACGCCCACTGGCAAGATTTGCGAGGGCTCGTTTAATACATGCATCTGCTACTTATTTAGAGCTCGAAAACAAGCAAGTGATATGTGGTGATCGGCCACCAATCAACTATGACGTGCTTTCTATTAATACTGGATCCACACCCTCGCATATAGAAGTTCCGGGTTCTAAACAACATGCGCTAGCAGTAAAACCCATTAACCAGTTTTTACAAGGTTGGGATGAATTGATGCAAAGTGTGCTTGAGCGTGATGGTGATTTTAAAATTGTCGTCGTTGGGGCTGGGGCGGGAGGAGTAGAAGTTGCCTTGGCTTCACAATTTCATCTGCAACAGCTGTTGCATGAACACTTATTAACATCGGACAAACTTCGTTTTGATTTAATTGCAGGTAATGGATCAATTCTACCCACACATAATGCGTCAGTTCAGCGCCGATTTAAACGTGTGTTGCCTGAACGAAATATCACTGTGCATAAAGGCAGTAAAGCTAAACGGGTGAATGCTAATACTATTGAAATGGAAAATGGTGAGAGTATTCAAGCCGATGCCATCATCTGGGCTACGCATGCTTCTGCACCTGCTTGGTATAAAGAATCGGGTTTAGCAGTTGATGAAAGAGGATTCATCGAAATAAATGACTCTTTACAATCAACTTCACACAAAGATGTTTTTGCAGCAGGTGATATTGCTACGGTAACCAATTACCCGCGACCCAAGTCAGGTGTATTTGCCGTGCGTCAAGGGCCGCCGCTGTATAAAAATATTAGACGTGCTTTAACAAATAAAACTTTAAAAAAACATGTGCCACAAATTAGTTTTTTAAGTTTAATTAGTACAGGTGATAAGTGTGCAATTGGTTCGCGAGGTGTTTTTACATTTGAAGGAGCTTGGATATGGAAGCTCAAAGACTATATCGATCGCGAATTTATGCGTAAGTATAACGAGCTCCCAGAAATGGGAGACGATATAGATCCAATACAAAGCGAATTAGCAAATACAGATACTTTAAAGGAAATATCTGCAATCGCCATGCGCTGTGGTGGTTGTGGAGCAAAAGTTGGCAGTAATGTGCTGAGTAGAGTGGTGAATCAACTAACCACTGTAAAGCGGGAGGATGTAATTCTAGGTTTAGATGCACCTGATGATGCCGCGGTACTTGAAGTTCCTGCGGGTAAAGTACAAGTGCAATCGGTAGATTACTTTCGTTCGTTTATTGATGACCCGTATGTGTTTGGACAAATTGCAGCGAACCATAGTTTGGGAGATGTATTTGCGATGGGTGCTGAAGCGCAAGCGGCAATGGCGATCGCAACCGTTCCATACGGCAAAGAAAAGGTAGTTGAGCAACAGCTACATCAAATGATGGATGGCGCACTGAAAGTATTAAACCACCATAATGCGGCATTGATTGGTGGCCACTCGAGCGAAGGCGCAGAACTATCTTTTGGTTTAAGTGTTACCGGTTTAATTGAGAAACGAAAATTATTAGCTAAGGGCGGCATGCAAGACGGGGATGCCATTATCATTACTAAACCAATCGGTACGGGGACATTATTCGCAGCAGATATGCGTGGTAAATCGAAAGGCCGTTGGATTACATATGCAATAGAATCCATGATTCAATCAAATCATGCTGCAGCACAGTGTTTATATAAATATGAAGTGCATGCCTGCACGGACGTGACAGGCTTTGGAGTGTTAG
>JABDMD010000135.1 GCA_013001685.1 Gammaproteobacteria bacterium
CAACCGGACTTATCCATGAAGCCCGTCGCACCCTTGGCGGTGAAGCTTGGAGCCGCGGCCCGGTTATTCTATCTTGGGCAGATGCACAACCAGGCGCCCACCCGCATGACTCGGCCTCTAATGTTATTTTTCATGAATTTGCCCACAAACTAGATATGCTAAATGGCTCCGCCAATGGCATGCCGCCCTTGCATGCGAATATGGCAAGAAAAAATTGGACAGCATCATTATCAAAAGCCTATGAAAACCTGTACCACCATATCGAGCGCCATCACCACACGACCATCGATCCATATGCGGCCGAAAGCCCCGCAGAATTCTTTGCTGTCCTGACAGAAGTATTCTTCGAACAACCGGCACGCTTACACCATTTGTATCCTGATGTTTATCAGCAGTTGCACTTGTTTTATAAGCAGGATCCGCTGCAGCGAATATCAGCTACTAGCCATCACATTAAATCATAGACCTGATGCAGCATCGGCATGTGCAGTAGCGTTATAAAATACGTTTTATTTGAGATTCGCTGATATAAAGAAGTTAACTTGTCAGTATCGTGATTATTCTTGCACCTGTAGATTATGTTTTTTGGACGCCTAGTTTAGAAAAAAAATTAAATGACTTTGAAAATGAGCTGAATAAAATAAGCAAACCACCTTCAAAAGAAATTTTGGTCACTGGAAAATTTGATGATGTGTCAAAAAAGCAGTTTGAAAATAATGGCTGGAAAGTAGTAAATAATGCTGAAATAGCTCTATTAAAATAATTGCAGTAATTTACATTTTAAAGAGTTGTATGTTTACATTATTTACTTAAGTAGATTTTTCTTGTAAAATTTTACTTAAGCTATGTAAGAAATGTTAGAAAGAATTCAAATACTAATTACTTCCAGCTGTATATTGGTAAGGCAATCGTCGACGACTCTATGACAATATATCTTTTATTAATAACTAAATGAACTAAACTTTTTATACATAAAAAAACAGGGAATATCACTATGAAATATTTAAATCCACTCTTGTTTGTTTCGCTCACTTTCATCTTTGGATCAGGTTTGTCTTTCGCAGATAGTGATAAGCCAATACATAAATTTATCATGGAAGATCAAAAAGGCTTTTTAAAATATGATAAGCCTGAAAAAACCTTTGCTGACGCCAAGGTATTAATTGATGACGAGATTATGGTGCTAGAAGTGCTTACCCCTGCATGGAATCTCCATGGTGTGGATTCAGCGCCAAATGAAAGAACAGAACTTGAACAAAAAAAAGTTGAAAAAGAAACTCAGCGTTATAGAGATAATCCACATAAATATTATAGATTTGTACCAGAGCAAGCATGCTCGTTAATTTCTCAAATATACAAACTTGAGAAAGTTTCTACTACAGAGAAAGGGCAGAAAAGAGACGCTGGAAGTTGGCGTAGTTTTGATATTAGAGCTGAAATGGTATTTGATTGTACGAAAGCAAGCCCAAAAAAAATGCAAATTGATTTATTCTCTGCCTTTCCACGTATAAAAGAAATGCGTGCCCAAATAATTGTTAATGATGGTGAAGTAACAAAGGCTAACTTAACACCAGAAAAAGCAGTGATCCCAATCGCAAGTAGCCCTGCTTCTGAATAACATAAAGCATGCAAGTGATTTAATGACTACTAACTACATAAAGAGGTCGAGAATAAATTTAAACATACTTAAAATTTACATAAATTATAATAAGTATATGCATGCTAACTAAAGAGCCCAAAAAAGAAATATGGATTATCTGTGCATGGCGAATTCGTAGTTAAACTATTTAGAGACTAATTTTTACGAGGAAAGTAGAATTCCCTGATATTTCCTTGTTATGGAATGACCAGATTTGAATTCAAATAATTTAAGTACTTGTAAACTCGATAAAAATAGAGCGACAGCATAGTGGCTGTGGGTTAAATAAATATATTTCCCTGTAAATTAGCTGTTTAACAGGGAAGTTATACTTATATATAGTAGAGTGGGGTTTGCTCAAGACACCAACCACCGCCAGTCAAGCGGGCAAGTTATTGATAATTAGAAATTAAAAAATTTATCATTATTTCTATATACGTTTCTAATTAAAAATAGCATTGTGAAGGTTATTGATACACGAATAGCACAGCATTCATAATGCTGGGGTTAGTGGTTCAAGTCCACGCGTAGCCACCAATTAAATCAACAGGTTATAGTATTATTTCGGGAATGGAAAAATAGATAATCTTATATTCCTGCACAATTCCTGCACTTGATCTAAGTAACTCTAATTTAGGCTCTAAAAAAGGCTCTTTGGCTGTATGTCCGCTTGTGGCCAATGGCGGTCATTCACATCTATTTATAGAGAAAAAATTTTAAACCGATCTAATAAGGTTATTGCATGTATCACTTGCTCACCCCTTATATACATTTATAGCATGAACTAATGCTAGAAATTTGTTTCTAATAAGTTCATATACAAGGTAACTCCTTGAAACCATAATTTTGATTTAATTAGAGGAAACATAAAAATGGATACTGCATTGATGGATGTTAATAAATTGAATATAGATATATCTAGTTCAGGAGAAGGCGAAATGGCTTTTGTATACAATATTTTAGCTCCTGATCTCTTATTATTTACCAGTGGCATATCACTTGCTTTTGGATTTCTGATATATATTTTTTGAATGTTAATTTGATTGTATATAAAGCTCAATACCAAAACAGCCTCCCGTGCCGAAACCAAACGACTAAGATAAATACAGCGAATGAAAGAAACCAAAGTCCTCAAGCATCAACTAGGAAAAACAAATGCAACAATCCAAATCAGTACCTAATCCCAGTAGCAGTGGTCACTCAAACAAGTTGAAGCACTTCAGCAAAGAATTCGACTTGATGAAAGCTCGTGAGCAAAAAGCTAAGAAGGTCACTCGTCTGAATACACTATAAATTTAAATAATTAGGGAGATTTATGAGTCAACTTTACAAAGGCACAATAAAGACCATCGGTGAAAGCATGGCACGTAGTACTACTGAGGCTCATGCGTTCAAAATATTTATGGATGAGCCTGCGGAGCTAGGTGGAAAGAATGGCGCGCCGAGCCCACTAGATTTTATTTTAGCGGCGCATGGAGGTTGTCTAAACTTCATGACGTTTTATATTGCTAATGAAATGGGAATCCCAATTGAAGGTACCGAAATTTCAGTCACGGGTAATCTTGATCCAGGTAAGTTTTCAGGTGCGAATCTTGATGTGCGTGCAGGTTATCAGTCACTTGAAGCCACCATCAATGTAAAGAGCTCTGCAAGTGAAGAAGAAATTAACAAATTAAGAACTGCTGTAGAAGCTCGTTGCCCAGTGAGCGACAATATTGCTAATGCTACGCCGGTAACTATTTCTATGAAGTCAATCTAAATGTCCGCTTACAACCCAAAACGGACCTGTATTCATCAGTAAAGTTGAACACTACATCTAAGTAATAGTGAGG
>JABDMD010000145.1 GCA_013001685.1 Gammaproteobacteria bacterium
TACCCAACGCGCACCATTTATTTTGAAAGATTGTATATTTCTAGCGTTTATAGAAGACGTTCGTGCACCCGTGTCCAATTTAGCTTTTACGTCAAAATCCTGGTTATCTATGCGTACTTTTTCCACCCAACCAGCAATAACTCTGGCAGGATCTTTTGCCCATAGGTTATTTGAAAATAAGATTGAGCTAGCAAAGAAAAATATCAGCCATGCTGCGTTTGCGCTTTTTATTATTCTGATTTGTGTTTTCATTTTTATTAGAATTAATACAATTTAATTTGATAGTTATATTTATGACACTAAATAGTGCATGTAGTTTTGTGCTACAAACATAAATAGATACAATAATAATAGGTAGGAATATCTGAAGGCCAAAAAACGATGAAATCGAATGAATTAGTGACAAGTATTGCGATTGTATACTAAATTGCATTCTAGTATTTAAGAGTAAATTTAAGGCACCCATGAGTAGTATTTATAGAAATGAAGATATAGCCAAATGCATCCTGCGGATCACCGTTGGGTTGCTAATACTGTTTCATGGCGTAGCAAAATTGGGCAATTTGCAAACACTTGATTTCATAAAAAATCAGCTTGAAGGAGCGGGCATGCACCCGATTTTTGCTTATGGTGTGTATGTAGGTGAGATTGTTGCGCCACTGCTAATTATTTTAGGTATCTATTCAAGGTTTGGTGGATTTCTAATATTTGTAAATATGCTGTTTGCCATCATTCTGGTACATACAAATGATTTACTTAGCTTAACAGAGCATGGTGGTTGGCGTTTAGAGCTACAGACATTGTTTTTAGTGGGTGGTTTAGTAATTATGCTAATTGGCAGCGGCCGGTATGCAATAAAGCCTGATTAATACTTGCTTACATAATTTTAGAAATCTGTTGTCATTTATGTTGTCATTGAGGTCATTGAATATTCTATGCGTTATTTTTGTAGCACTGGCTATAAGTGCTTGCACGCATGTAGCAGCGCCGGAAGATGTTACTAGTGAAATAGAAGGTCTTGCACAAGCCATTGATGCTTTATCTAAAGATGTTTCACCTACAGATGCAAGCCAGACATCGAGTCTACTCATAAATACTGCAATTGAATTAGCCGATGAATACGATATGGCTAGTCCACCAAGGTATCACAATTTGTTAGTCCACATAGGTATACGAGAGAGGGGTTTATGTTGTCACTGGGCCGAAGACTTGCTTGCAAAGTTACGTGAATTACCTACAAGTTCATTAAAGTTTGATTGGTTAGTAGCACGACAAGGGGTTACATTACGTGAGCATAGTACAGTAGTCGTTTATGCTGCAGATTCTACGTGGGCAAAAGGTATAGTATTCGACCCTTGGCGTAAAGCAGGAGTTCCGCATTGGACTAACGTGGCAGGTGATGAATATCCGTGGCAACCGCATCCCCTTAGTGGCAGATGGGAAATATTGCGTTGCAAATAACTGATTTAGCAATATAGCTAGTTGAAAACGCATGGAGACTCAAAAATTATAGACTCTTATGCTTGTTTGGTGCATTATCCAAATATGTTAATGATTACTTCAATACGGTATTCTAACACTTATAGGTCATAGCATAGTTTAGTATTTTTTGTATCTGGCTCTGTTCGTCTCATTTGTATCTATCTAAAGAATTTTCCCACTTATATTCCTCGTACCCATGCGTCTCTAGGCACTATTGAGTTTCTCTTAAGTTATGTATTCAAGTCTGACCCTGACCTTTTTTATCATCGCCAATGTTGTGAATTGCCTTGCTGATGATTTGATTATTTACAGTTCACACTGATAGGAGAAATGATGAATATTTATATCGGTAACTTGCCTTACAGTATTTCAGAAGACGAACTTCGAGATTTATTTGCTGCACATGGAGAAGTCTCTAGTGCAAATATAATTATGGACAGAGATTCTGGTCGTTCTAAAGGATTTGGTTTTATTGAAATGCCAGATAAAGCGCAAGGTGAAGCAGCAATTAATGCTATTAACCAAACTGATGTTCAAGGTCGTAGTGTAAGAGTTAACGAAGCACGTCCTCGAAATGACAACCGTGGTGGTGGCGGTCGTCGATAAAGCTTTGATTACGAGCACTCTAGAGAGTGCAAAGTGCCTGAAGAGGTAAGATAGTAAGAACTAGAGATTGGATAGGTATAAGGCACTAATTAGTAATTAGAGTTCTTAACTTACTAAGTTGCTTTGTAAGTAAGGCGTATACGTGCTTCATAAACGCCTTACTATATCTGCGAGGGATTGTTTATTACTTAGTTGCTGATGTCCTATTTAGACATCATGCTTTTGATTAAGCCAATAACGACCATCACGATACCGCCACCTCCAGCTGCTGCACCTAAGCTGCCAGCCATTCCGCTACCTAGCATGCCGCCAAGGGCTTCGCCAAGAAATTGACCACCAAGTCCGCCGCCGACTAAGCCTGCGACTGTATTTCCAAGAAATCCTAAGCTTAGTTTTTTGGCTAGAGCTCCAATTATGTTTCCACCAACAGCTCCACTTATAAGTTGCATAATTAATGGCATTAATGCTTCCATCTGAATCCTCCTCATGAAGTTTATTGTCGATAAGCTTTTTATTTGCTTACCAATTTTTATTGTCCAATCACTGTAGTGTAGAAGGTCATGCAAGGAAAGCACTATTTTAGAGCGATAAATATATATTGATTATTTATATTATACAGTGAGTTACATTAATATTTTAATGTAAATTAGAATATAAACTCTTCGAGTAAATCAGTATCTTATAGAGAGAAGTTAAATTATGAGTTAAGTATAAAAGTGATCTTATTCGCTGATTGTTTGCCACCCAGGATCGGGATCAAAGCGTTTACCATGTTGTGAGTGAAGTGATTTCAAGGTGTTAAGTAAATAATCAGCGCCAGCTGTTTCTATATAATTCATTGGCCCGCCACGAAAAGGTGCAAACCCAGTACCAAATATAATGCCTGCATCTAAATGATCTTTATTGGCGACTACACCTTCTCGATAACAAGCCACGGCTTCATTCAGAAGCCTTAATATCAAACGATTTTGGATATATTTAGTTTCTTTTTCAGTTAAAGATTTACTTTTAGGCATTATTTTTTTGCCTTTTTTCCAAGTATAGAAGCCTTTGCCGGTTTTTTTGCCTAAGTTTCCAGCTTCCACCATAGATTCAAAAGAATCGGGAATGCTATAGCCATATTCACTACTTAAAAGTTTTGCGACGTGTAAACCAACATCTAACCCCACTGTATCGGCGAGTTCTACAGGGCCCATTGGCATACCAAATTCTTTAGCAGCATTATCGATATCTTTAATTGAACTGCCAGTTTCATGTAATAAACCTGCTTCGATCATATAAGGGGTCAAAATTCGGTTAACTAAAAAACCTGGTGAACTTTTTGTGGGTAAAGGTAATTTACCAATTTGTTTGGTAAAGTTGATTGCACGTTGTGAGATATCTGGATCGGTTTGGGCGCCATTTACAATTTCAATTAGCGGCATTTTAGTAACAGGGTTAAAAAAGTGCAGTCCTACGAGTCGTGTAGGATCAGAAATAGCATCACAAAGTTGTTCAATTTCAATACTTGATGTATTAGTAACGATAATTGCGTCTTTTTTAAGTTTAGGTTCTATCGATGTATATAAATCTCGTTTTACCTCTTTGTTTTCAAATATCGCTTCAATGACGATATCGGCTTTTTGTAAACCATAGCCATTTATATCTAATGCAAAACGGTCCATCGTACCTTTAATTAACAGAGGTTTTTTTAGACGTTTTTTAAAGTAGCTATAAGCGCGTTGTTTTGCTTTGGCTAAACTTTCTGCTTTTAAGTCTTGTAGAGTAACTTGTAAGCCTTGCGATACACACCACGTAGCAATATCACCACCCATCACACCAGCACCAATAATGTGTACATGCTTAACATTTCCATGTTCATTTCCTGGGTTTGGAGTGGCAAGTGCTTTCAATTCATCTTGTAACAAAAATACGCGCACAAGGTTTTTAGCGGCATCACTGGTGCTGAGCGAGGCAACAGATTGTGCTTCATGGTTTAACATACTAGTTTCATTGCCATAATGTTTTTGCCAATGTTCAATCAAGGCATAAGGGGCTGGGTAGTGCTCTGATTTGGCTTTTTTGGAAACTTGTTTGCGCATTTGCATTGCGATGATCGGTCGCACCAAAAAATTGTTTAGAAGTTTTGAAATCTTAGGAGCTTTTCGCTTAGCAGGTTTTTTCAACAGCATTTTTTCAGCTGCACTTTGTAATAATCTCATCGGAATCGCGTCATCGATTAATCCGATTTTTTTGGCATAATTAGTACTTATACTTCTTCCAGTGAGCATTAGATCCATGGCAATTAACGGGTTTACATATCGTAAGATGCGAACTGTTCCACCATAACCAGGATGAATACCCAATCGTACTTCGGGAAGAGATAAGCGTGTTTTTGGATCTTCAAGTGCAAGGCGATAGTCACATGCTAAGGCAAGTTCTAAGCCGCCACCCATACAAAACCCATTTATTACCGCTACGGTTAGGCAAGGCATTTTATCCAGTAGATTAAAAACTGTTTGACCATATTGAACTAACTCAAGTGCTTCTTGTTGATTAGAAATTTTAGTAAATTCCTTAACATCTGCACCGGCAATAAATCCTTTATTTTTGTTAGAAGTAATGGCAATACCAATAGGAGGGTTTTTAGCTAGCTTAGTAAGGATTTGATAGAACTCTGCTAAAACGGTAGCAGACAAAACATTGGTACTGCTGTTTTCAACATCTATACCTAAGCAGACAATCCCGTTGTCTTTCTCATTTACTGCCCAATGTTTATAGATTTCGTCAGTCATCTATTTCTTATTGTAGATTTTCAACTAACATTGCACCGCCTTGTCCGCCGCCTATACAAATCGTTGCGACACCTAGCTTGGCTTGGTTGCGTTGTAAAATGTTTAATACGTGATGAACAATACGCGTGCCACTTGCACCGACTGGATGGCCCATGCTTATTGCACCACCATCCACATTAAGCCGTTCATGTGGGACTTCACCAAAAGCTTTGTCTAAACCCAAATGTTCTTGACAATATTGCGGATCCTTCCAAGCTGCTAAACATCCTAGTACTTGTGCTGCAAAAGCTTCATTGAGTTCCCAATAATCAATATCTTTTGCTGTTAAATTTTGTTCATGCAACATAGGAACAGTAGAATGCACTGGGCCTAAACCCATATGTTTTGGATCTAGGGCAGCCCAATTGGATGCTATTAAACGTCCCATTATATTGAGGTTGTGTTTTTTCACAGCTTTTTCACTAGCGAGTATCACCCAAGAAGCACCATCGGTTATTTGTGCACTATTGCCTGCTGTGACGTTACCGTGTTTTTTATCAAAAACAGGTCTTAGTTTTGCTAGTTTTTCTAAGCTTGAATCAGGTCGCACACCATCATCTGTGTGATAGGTTTTACCTTTGTCATCGAAAACATGCACCATTTCATTATCAAAAAAACCATTTTCTTGTGCATGCACCAAACGTAGATGGCTATCTACTGCGTACTGATCCATATCTTCGCGCGTGATATTAAATTTTTGCGCAAGATTTTCTGCAGTTTGTCCCATTGATAAACCAACAACGGGATCAGTAAGTCCTTTTAGTAAACCAATAACAGGGGCAAAAAACTTTGGTCGTAATTTGGTGATAGTTATTATTTTTTGCAAAGGTGTTTTGGAGCGACTCATATCAGCTAACCAATTCACCATATGACGGTTGTATAAAACAGGCGAGTAACTCATCGCTTCAGCACCGCCTGCTAAAACTAAATCAGATTTACCAAGTAGAATATTCGAAAATGCACTATCGATAGACTGCATACCTGAAGCGCAATTACGTTGTACGGTCCAAGCAGGAACCTTGTCTCCACAACCTATGCGCAAACTAATTACACGAGCTATATTGACTTCATCTGCGCTTGGGCCGACACAGCCTACAATAACCTCGTCAAATTCTTCAGGTTCGAATGGTTGCCTCATTAATAATGGCGTAGCGGATTGCACCGCAAGATCAGAAGCTTGGAATGGGCCAGGTCTCCCACGTGCTTTTAAAAACGGAGTTCGACTGCCATCGACGATATATACGCTGTTAGTACTCATTAATAAGCTCAGTGTACTTTAGGACTGCGTGAAGCTAAAGAAGTTGAAAGTTAAACTAGTTTCGAGCTTTAGCATTTTTATTTACATCAAACACATAAGTACATTTTTTAAGCAGTTGCTTAGTTTTTGTTTCATGTGAAGCATAAATACAGTAGCTTTTGTCATCTAGGAGACTTGTAAATACTGCTAAGTCTTAAGTGAATGAATATCCCTTAGGTATACATAATTTTGACATCATCCAATCGATCAGAAGACCTCAAAAAAAGAGATCTAGACGCCGTCTGGCACCCCTGTACGCAAATGAAAGATCATAAGCATCTTCCTATGGTGCCAATTAAAAGCGCCAAGGGTGTATGGCTTGAAGATTTCAACGGTAATCGTTACCTAGATGCAATAAGTTCCTGGTGGGTGAATTTATTTGGCCATGCAAACGAAACCATAAGCTCTGCCATAAAAGAGCAGTTGGATACAATGGAGCACGTGTTACTAGCTGGTTTTTCGCATGAAACTGTAATCAACTTATCTGAACAGCTAATTGAGATCACGCCCGAACCGCTGCGTAAATGTTTCTATGCGGATAATGGTTCTTCAGCGGTAGAGGTTGCACTAAAAATGAGTTTCCATTACTGGAAAAACATTGGCAAAACTAAAAAGACTAAATTTATCAATCTAAGCAATTCTTATCATGGTGAAACCATAGGAGCATTATCTTTAGGTGATGTAGCGCTATACAAAGAGGTGTATGAGCCTTTATTGCTGGATGTCATTACTGTTCCTAGTCCAGATAGTTTTAACCGGGAAATAGGGGAGTCTGAAGCTGACTATGCGAAACGAATGTTTGTGCATATGGAGAAAGCATTAGAACAGCATCATGAAGAAGTTTGCGCGGTCATCGTTGAACCGCTAGTGCAATGCGCAGGGTATATGCGCATGTACGCACCTGAATATTTAACCTTATTGCGTGAAGCTTGCGATCGATATGGCGTACACCTAATTGCAGATGAGATAGCAGTAGGTTTCGGTAGAACAGGAACTATGTTTGGCTGCGAACAAGCTAATATCAGTCCGGATTTTATGTGTTTATCTAAAGGCCTCACTGGTGGCTATCTGCCACTGTCAGTGGTACTGACCACAAATAACGTGTATGACGCGTTTTATGATGACTATGAAAACCTCACAGCATTTCTCCATTCGCATAGCTATACTGGAAATCCATTAGGCTGTGCAGCAGCATTGGCTACCTTAAAAATCTTTAATACAGAAGACGTTATTGCAAACAATCAAATACTCAGTGCTGAATTCGTAAAGCAATGTGAACGTTTCCAATCTCATCCGCATATAGGTGATGTTAGGCAAACTGGAATGATTACCGCGATTGAGATAGTAAAGGATAAAGCCAGTAAAAAGTCTTATCCCTGGCAAGAGCGTAGGGGGTTAGAGGTTTATAAATTTGGCCTGAAGAATAACGCTTTATTAAGACCTTTGGGTGATGTTATTTACTTTATGCCGCCTTATGTCATTACGCCTGAAGAAATTAAAATGTTGGTGGATGTGGCGGAGCTGGGAATTGAGTTGGCGGTTGCTAAGTAAGTTTATAATGTCTGCTTTCGGCCAGTAGCGGTCATTTAGGATGTAACCCAAATTTCCAAAAATACCACAAAAAATACCCACCAACGCCCGTTCCAATTGGGAAAGCAAAAATAAAGATTATAGAAACAGGAATACAGATTCAATATGCTAGCTGATGATTAGATAGAAGTGCTAAACCGCAAGTCATAAAAATTGACACAGAAATGAGCATAGAAATATAGATTTGACTATTTTTTTGAGCTTCTTCTGTTGAGCCAGTATTGTTGAGCAATGTTATTAAAAGCAACGCTATGATGATTACACCAAGTCCAAAAAAAATATTTCCCAAGATTTTTCTATGTTTATCTTGAACCATAATTAATCAAATTTTTAATATGCCCGCTTCGGGTCGAAAGCGGTCATTATGTGTTTATGATTTGAATTTTCCAACCTAACTTCTTTTCGAGTGAAACTTAATTAATCTGTTCGCGTCATCCAAGACACGTCTCTTATCGACACATCCCTGTACTCACCGTCCCGGAGTTTTAATTACTACTTCAACACGACGGTTTAAGCTTCTACCTGCATTCGTGGTATTAGTCGCAACAGGTACCTCTTCTCCAAAGCCGCGTGTTTCAATACGTGTAGGAAATATTCCTCTAAGAATTAAGAATTCTTTTACGGCATCTGCGCGTTGTAAGGATAGCCTTTTATTTATTTCAGGGTTCCCCATGCTATCGGTATGGCCTTCGATTATGATTTCGCGTTGTTCATTGCCTTTCAGATATTGCACAAGAGGTTCTAGTCGTCTTTGTGATTGTGGTTTTAAATTGGTACCACCTGTATCAAACAGTAAATCATTAATGACTAAGATCGTGCCACGACTGGTTTCTTCTGCTTTATATTGCCCAAGCGCTTGTTCCAGTTCTAGAATGCGTTGTTTAGCTTGTTGTGTTTGGGATTGTGCACGTTTGGATTCATTGCGTTGTGCATGTGCAATCATCTCTAACTGTTGTTGTTTAAGGTTAACTAATTCTTGCTCTTGTTGATGTTTGAGTAGTAGTTCTTGGGCAATTAGTTGTTTGCGTGTTGCAAGATAAATGTGGTGATCTGCAGCTGCTGTGTCATTCTCACTTAGTGCAGATTCTGCATTTGTAATTTGTTCATCAGCTTCAAAAAGTGTAACGGAAGCCACTTCGCTAATATTAGGTTGGCTTTTAGTTTTCTCAAGCGCAGCTTTTGCTTCATCTAAAGGTGGATAAGACTTTGGTGTGCTTGCACAGCTGCATAATACAATTGAAATTAAAATAGTCAGGCAATATTTAAGCATGATAAAAAAATGTTTACAGGTTTAGAGGTGAGAGTTGAACAGGTTCACGCCATTTCAATTCTTCGTTTAAGTTAGAAATACTGCTTTCAATCTGTTTTACTTCTAGCTCAACATTTAGGCGTTGGGTTTTTATTTGAATTAGTTCTACGTCTACTAATATCTGTTGTGCAAGTTGTTCAGCTGAGCCATGTTTTTTTTCAGCCTCTAATGATTGTGCTTGTTTAAGCCTGGCTTTTACTGAGTCGACATCGCTGCCTAAATGCTTGCGATAATTAGCATGATCTACACTCGAAACGGCTACTTTCGATTGCGGAAGTGTTTTAGAAGGTGGTGTAGAGGTACACGCAAACAATAGGCTTGATAGCAATAAGCAGATGCATATAAGCGAATTTCTAGAGTTTAATATTATCGTTGTGTTATTCAGCGAGTATTCTGATCTGTTAGTCATAGTTTAAGCTGGTATTTAAACGGTTTTGTTTTACATCGGTCCAATAGCTATCTATAGTTTAAACTATAGTCACAAATTATTTGCTATTGCAAAATCTAGCATGAAAATTATCTATCCAGTTTTTGGTTTGTTTCTCTTGTTTAGCTCCATGCAGCTACAGGCGGAACGCTATCAATTGCCTAAGAATGGTGATTCTATCGTTGGCCAAATGACCCTGCATACCGCTAAAGATTCTGATACCTTTATTGAATTGGCTAGGCGTTATGGCCTGGGTTTCCAAGAGTTAGTCTTGGCGAACCCAAAAGTTGATCCATGGTTGCCAGGTGAGGGGACACAGGTAGTCATTCCAACACGCTATATTTTGCCAAATACTAAGCGCCAAGGCTTAATTCTAAACTTAGCTGAAATGCGTGTTTATTATTTCCCTAAGAATTCACCAGGTTATGTGCATACGTATCCTATCAGCATCGGTAAAGAGGGCTGGGACACTCCTAATACACAGACTACGATTATAGGCATGAAAAAAAATCCTACTTGGACTCCGCCGGAATCAATTCGAAAAGAGCATGAAGAAAGAAATGACCCTTTGCCTGCCACGGTTCCGCCTGGACCTGATAATCCTCTAGGAGAATATGCAATACGCTTGGGGTTATCAGGCTATTTGATTCACGGTACTAATAATCCACGTGGTATTGGTATGCGAGTTACTCATGGTTGTGTGCGTTTACATCCAGATGATATTAAAGATCTATTTGGTAGAGTGTCTGTGAGTACTCCCGTAACGATTGTGAATGAACCTTACAAAGTCGCATGGAGTAATGGCAAGCTCTACGCAGAGATGCATCCAAGTGAAGGTGATGAATCGGGCGCCAATTCAAGAAATTTAACTCAATTTGTGCAAGCCATTATTGGCGCTACCAAGTCTAAAAAAGACTATAAAGTTAACTGGAAATTAGCGAATCAATTAGCTAAGAACAAAACCGGTCTGCCAGTCTCAGTAGGTACCAAAATTCAATAAATGGCTTAGCTGAATTAAAAGCTTACGTGCATAAAAAAGGGCCCTTATTAGGGCCCTTTTGTTTATCCTCTAAGAAGAAGATAAATATCGATAGAACTCTTTACTTTGAGCCCATAGAACCCTCAAACATGCGGCTCATACGACGCGAGTTTGCGTCACAGCAAGCTTGAGCAGCGTTTGCAGCATCTTGAGCAGCTAGAGCCAAATCTTTTGCAGTAGCAGCGTCGTGTGCAGCTGTATTAGCTGTACGTAAAGCTTCATTTGCAATTTCAGCAATTTCAGCCATTGGATCCGCTTCCATGGTTTCTTCTGCCATAGTCTCTGTGGTCTGACAACCAGTTGAGAAAATAGCAGCAAATCCAATTGCTGCAGGGATTAGAAGTTTCTTAGTTAGCATATTATTAACTCCGAAGTTATTTTAATTGATAATCGTACGATTGATTAATTTCTTGTTTGTCACGTACCACCCAACTTCCTAGGTGGATGCATTAGATAATAGCTTATCTAGTGTTGTGACAGAACGGCGATATTGTATGTAAAAACGTTACGTTTACCAAGTTTATTATTGCCAAAGTCTTGATTATTCTTGTTGACATTTAGATTTCGCAACTACCTAAGTACAAATATATCTTTAACTTAGAGAGCCTTAGACATTATTTAGCTTGGAGTAAAGTAGAAATACACTCTTCATATCCACGAATTAATTAATAAATTAATATATAAACCTGCGTCGAGTTGCGATAAACTATTTTCGTGTGTGATCTAAGGTCTTGTTAAACAAGGTTTTATTTACGGTAAGTAAATAGTCTTAGCATATGCCAGCTATAAAATTTATTAAATCAAAGAGGGATCGATGAATCAGAGTGCTGCCACTAATGAGGAAAGACGAGTTACCAGTCGTAAGGCTTCGCCTTCAAATTTACGCTTGTACTGCCCACAGCTGAATTTAACTCGTTGTCGTCCACTCAATTTAAGTACCCGAGGTGCATTTCTTGATTCCGTGCCTGAACATGCTTACGTTGGCAGGAGAGTGCAGCTAGTGTTTTCAGTTGCTGAAGCTAGTGCCATTAAGCTAATCCGTGTTTGGGCCGTAGTTGTGCACCTTTCAAATGAAGGCATCGGCTTTGGATTTACCCATAAGTATCGAACTGCACGCACCGCAAATAACTAGAGATATTAAACATAACCACATGAAATACATAAAAATTATATGGTATTTGTTCTAAGTTTTTATTATCCCACAATATTGACCAACTTCACTTTTTGGTCTGAATTCCATGCTTATACTAATGTGATTGGAAATGATTATGCAGATTTTATCCGTGGAAAGTGCACTTAAAAAAGAAGAGTCAAAAGTCTATGTTCAACGCGAAAAAGACCGCCGACTTGAAGCAACCTCTATACAGTTTCCGTTATTAGACAGCGATTTTAATATCGTACGCAAGGATAGGCGGCATATTAGTGATCGTCGAAAAACCAATCTCAAACTAATTTGGCAAGAAAATCAGCCAATTCGTAATACTAGCTCATTGACTTTGGAAATTGCCGGGCAGCGTTTCTTTTTTGATACTTGCTTAAAACAATTTAGTTTGGGCCGTTCACACCAATGCGATATACGTATTAATAATCGCTTCGTCTCAAAGCACCATGCACTTATTAGCTATGAAAATGGCGAGTTTGTTCTTCAGGATGATAGCCTTAATGGCACTTTTATTGAGGCGGAGGATGTAGGGAAGATCCGTATCCAGGCGCAAAAAGCCTATTTATATGGTGATGGCTTAATAAGCTTTGGCAAGCCAATTGATCACGATGATAATGTCTGTATCAAATTCAGCTGCAGCTAGATTTGCTCACGCAAAGGTAAGTTACTCCTTTTTGAAATCCCGTAGTATTTAGACACGCTCACAGTCAATTTATCTATGCAGGGTGCAAATTTTGTGATTCTACTTGTTAGAGAGCTATGGAAATTAGTGTCTAATGTATCAGCTAGTGTTTGATTAAAAACATCAAAACACCCACAAACAGTACTAACAAAGCAAATAGTAGATTGATAGATAGCAACATTGGCTTATCTTTTTATTGTTATGGTTGTTATTTTTATTATGTTTTGATTGTATGCTGATAGCTCTATTAATAAAATAATTTTTTCAGCTACAAAACAACAACAATAATGTGGAAATGTAGGAATGGCTAAGTTCAGAGAACGAATAAATGATTTGTTAACGAGCACTGACGTTGAAATTAATGGATCAAGAGATTGGGATATTCAGGTCCATGACGATAGATTTTATAAGCGCGTATTAGCGGATGGATCGCTAGGCTTAGGAGAGTCTTATATGGAAAAGTGGTGGGATGTTGCCGCCATTGATCAGTTGTTTTATAAACTATTAATTACCGATATAGAACATAAGGTTAAATCTAATAAGTATATATGGGCAGCATTACAATCTAAGTTATTTAATTTACAAAGTATTCGTCGCGCCTTTCATGTTGGTGAACAACATTATGATACGGGAAATGACTTGTTTACTTGCATGCTCGATAAACGCCTTACTTATACATGCGGCTATTGGAAAAATGCCACTAATCTAGATCAAGCTCAGGAAGACAAGTTAGATCTAGTGTGCCGCAAGATTGGTTTGCAAGAAAATCAACGCGTATTAGATATTGGTTGCGGGTGGGGAAGCTTCATTAAATTTGCAGCAGAACGTTATGGTGCGCAAGCCGTTGGTGTAACCGTATCTAAAGAACAAGCTGAGTTCGTTAGGAAAGATTGTGCAGGTTTAGCAGTAGATGTGCGTTTACAAGACTATCGTGAATTAAATGAAAAGTTTGATCATATTATTTCACTAGGCATGTTTGAGCATGTAGGTCCCAAAAATCATAAGACATACATGCAAGTTGCTTCACGCTGTTTAAAAGACGAAGGCCTGTTTTTACTGCACACTATTGGTTCAAATTATACACGCCATAATCCTGATCCATGGTTTAATAAATATATATTTCCTAATGGTGTGCTTCCCTCTATGAAAGATATTAGCACAGCCTATGAAAGAGAATTCATTTTGGAAGACTTGCATAGTTTTGGTCATGACTACGATAAAACACTAGTGGCCTGGTTTGAGAATTTTGATACAGGCTGGAAACACTTGTGCAAAAAATACAGTGAGGATTTCTATAGAATGTGGAAGTATTACTTACTATGTTGTGCAGGCGCGTTTCGCGCTAGGGATTTGCAGCTCTGGCAATTGGTATTTAGCAAAAATGGGGTTGTTGGTGGCTATAACTCAGTTCGCTAACTTCTTTATGTCGCAATTTAAAGTATAACTCCAAGTGCCTCGTTTTATTTCAATTTCTAAAGCCGCATCACTTGCTAAAGTTCAGGCAAAAGAAATACAAGAAAAAATAAACAACAATCAGCTCGCCTCTACACGCGGTAAAATCCATGTTGATGATTTGCTTGAATGCTATCCAAAAGCTCATATTGAAGAGGCTGATATGCTTTCTTTGGTGGAAAAAATAAAAGAACAGTCATTTGAAAGTGGTGCTGCAAAACAACATGGTGAAGTGACGTTTGCATCACTAAAGCAAGACCTTCGTAAATGTAAAACTAATCTTGAATATTATCGCGAGCAATCTGCAAAATATGCAGAATTAATTCTGCATATCTGTGAGAATTTAAGTGACAATGATGATCTCGGCTCTAATGAGCAACGCATACTAAGATTGAGACAGTGGATCGATAAGCGTCTAGCAGAAATTAATCGCAATGAGTAAAGGTGATTTTATTTCTTAAAAAGCTGTTCAAATTCATTTTCTTGTAACTGTAGTTCCCGTAGCTCCATTTTACACAAATATATCGATGCATCTAATCGTCGGTTCTTACTAATTTCCTTCCCATAGGAATCAATCAGTGGAAAGCGAACCATTTGTGACGAAGCTTTCCTTCTATCAAAATCCACAGAATGATTGTTAAAAGGTTTGGTTTTGTTGGATGAATCCATTGGACTAAAGAATGCTGATTGCAATTTGCATCAGGTCGTAACTGAAGAGGGTGTTGAGTAGGTATTATTGTTTTGTGATTTCCTCATTATCAATCACAGTATTGCTTTTATCTTTTTTGAAAATGTTAAACAAATCGATACCGAAATAGCTTAGGCAACTCAACAACAAGGTGCTAGCAGCCAACTCATCCAAATTTCCCACAAAAGGTAAATTATCTGGAATAAGTTCAAAGATTCCAGCGGTAGGATTGATGATATAAAGAATGGAGAGCAGTCCAAGAATCGCAACAATTAGACTTTTCATAGCAAATCCTTTAATACTCTTGCTTTATAAAACCTAGTTTATATGCTTTCGAGCAGGCACCCATGTCTACCTATAAGAATTGATTAATCAAGAACAAATGTGATCTTAAGTACCACTCGGTGTTCAGTAATCTTTCCTCCTTTGACAGATACCTGATGATCTTTCACCCAGGCACTCTTGATGCCGTTTAAAGTTTTGTTCGCACGGGCAATCCCGGTTTCTATCGCATCTTCATAGCTTTTGGAAGATGAAGAACTAATTTCTGAAATCTTAGCAACGCTCATGTGCTCTCTCCTGATATATTATTTGTATTCAATTTTGAATGATTCAAGCTTACCTTAGTTGTTAAAAAATTGTAATCTGCTTGAATAATTCAACTTGTAAATAGCTCATTCAATTAACCAAAAAATATTAGGCTAAATACTATGCAAACATCTCCTCGACCACACTTAAATCGCTTACTTGAAGCGGTATCGAAAATGTCGGCCTTGCGTACTGCGGTAGTGCATCCTGTTGGTAAGAGTTCTTTGTCAGGAGTGGTAGAGGCAGCGAATGAAGGTTTGATAGAACCCATTCTTATTGGTCCACAAATACGTATTAATACTGCCGCAAGTGATGCTGGATTAGATATTAGTCATTTTAGAATTATCGATACTGAATATAGTCACGCTTCCGCAAAAGTTGCAGTTGAGATGGCGAGAGACGGTAAAGTTTCAGCCATTATGAAAGGCAAGATCCATACCGACGAACTTATGAGTGCCGTGGTAAGCCGTGAGGGAGAGTTGCGAACAGGTAGGAGAATGAGCCATGTTTTTGCTTTTGATGTACCTACTTATCCAAGACCACTTTTTATAACCGACGCGGCAATCAATATTGCACCAGATTTGGAAACTAAAGCTGATATTATTCGTAATGTTATCGATCTTACTCACATACTTGGTATCGAAACACCGCGCATTGCTATTTTATCTGCAGTAGAAACTGTTACTTCAAAAATAGAATCAACATTGCATGCTGCAGCGTTATGCAAAATGGCTGATCGTGGACAGATAAAAGGCGGTCTCTTAGATGGCCCGTTAGCATTTGATAATGCTGTTTCCGAAGAATCAGTAAAAATAAAAGGTATAAAGTCTGATGTAGCAGGTAAGGCTGAAGTTTTAGTAGTGCCAGATATAGAAGCAGGGAACATGTTAGCTAAACAACTTGAGTATTTAGCCAAAGCGGAAGGGGCGGGAATTGTTCTAGGAGCAAAAGTGCCGGTGGTACTTCCAAGTCGAGCGGATGACGCGGTAAGTCGTTTGGCTGCCTGCGCGCTTGCGGTGATGTTAAATAGTCGTAAATGATGAAGCATATTCTTGTCATCAACGCTGGTTCATCCAGCGTTAAACTTCCTGTATTTGAAGTACAAGAAAAAAACTTAGTTAGAGTCATCAATGCTCGTGCAGTGAGGTTGTTTCATCAAGATGCACAAATCAACATTCATGATGAAAATAAAAAAGTATTGGTCGAGAAAAATCTTGCTGAAATGACTATCGATCCGCCCAACCATAAAGTTGCGATTGAGTTTTTTCTTGGTTGGTTGTCGCAACAGCAAAATATTAATTTAG
>JABDMD010000146.1 GCA_013001685.1 Gammaproteobacteria bacterium
CATCAGTGGTGTATGTAGGGCTGGGGTAACGTTCCAAACCACCCAGTAACCAATGAAGCAAGATAAAACGAACACCGTGAAGTGCTGCATGAATTCTGCTGGTGCAGAATTTCCCATCCACCATAAAGCGAGTGCAGCAAGCACTAAAGTGATGACTAAGCCCATACCGCTTTTCTTTTTCTTTTCTTGAATAACCGGTGCAGCCGCAGCAGTCTTTGCAGGTGCTGCTGAAACAGCAAGTGGTGGTGGTGGCCATGTAATTTCGCCTTTATTAATAACTGTAGTACCACGAACTACGTCGTCTTCCATGTCTACTACTAAGTTGCCGTCTTTTTCAGGGGTCATGTCAGTCATTAGATGACATAAGTTAGAACCATATAATTGACTAGACTGCGTTGGTAGTCGGCTAGGTAAGTCCATGTAACCAATGATGGTAACACCGTGTTTAACCGCTACTTCACCTGGAACGGTAAGTTCACAGTTGCCACCTTGTTCGGCTGCAAGATCAACGATAACGCTACCGTCTTTCATCATTTCAACCATATCAGCCAAAATAAGTTTTGGCGCAGGCTTACCAGGAATTAATGCAGTGGTAATGATGATATCGACTTCTTTAGCTTGTTCACGGAACAAAGCCATTTCTGCAGCAATAAATTCTTCACTCATTACCTTAGCGTAACCACCAGCAGTGCCGCCGGCTTCGTCTTCTTCGAATTCCAGCTCTAAAAACTGTGCGCCCATACTTTCAACTTGTTCTTTCACTTCTGGTCTTGTGTCGAAGGCACGAACGATTGCGCCGAGTCCGTTAGCAGTACCTACTGCAGCAAGACCCGCTACACCGGCACCAATTACCATTACTTTTGCTGGCGGAACTTTACCGGCTGCAGTTACTTGTCCGGTGAAAAATCTACCAAAATGATTTGAGGCTTCGATAACTGCTCGATAACCAGCAATGTTTGCCATGGAAGAAAGTGCGTCTAGTTTTTGTGCGCGTGAAATACGCGGTACAGAGTCCATAGCGAGCACAGTTGAATTGCGTGCTTTTAACTTGTCCAGTAAATCTTCATTCTGAGCAGGCCAAATGAAACTGGCAAGAGTGCTGCCTTCTTTTAGTAAGTCTGCTTCATGCATACCGAGTGCATTATTTTGTTCTGGAGCGCGAACTTTTAAAATAATGTCTGAGTTGGCCCAAAGTTGTTTGGTATCAGAAACAACTTCGACGCCCGCATCTTTATAGGCTTGGTCAGTAAAATTTGCACTTGCACCTGCTCCGGCTTCGATTGCGCATTCATAACCAAGTTTTTGTAGACGCGTAGCCGTTTCAGGTGTCATTGCAACCCGACATTCATTTTCATGAATTTCGTTTGGTACACCAATCTTCATAGCTGAAAGTTCCTCCGTTAGACATTCTTAAAATATTACTCAATTCATTCTCGACAAGCTTGTAACAAATATTCGCCAAGCCTAATAGCAGCTGACGAATTAACTTGAGATTGATTTTTAGGCTTTGAGAAAGATTGCAGCTAAATAATTAAGGTTTTTGATTATTCTTTATAATTTTTAGGAGTCATAGTATATAACTAAGAAGCTATAAGCTATTAGAAGCTACTTTCCCTATGAGAAAATTTAGTTATCTAATATGGCTTGGAAGGGGTGGTTTGGCTATTTTCTGAGCGCCTTTTTGATCATTACTTTTTGCTGATGTTTTTGTATTTCAGCAACGCGCTTTTCCCAGCGTGCTAAGGATTTGGCGTAATAATCATGTACACATGGGTCACAGCCCCGCTCACAGCACTCATATGGTTCTGGAGGTGTTGGCTTTACAGGAAGCTCGGTAGAATTATTATTTGACTTGTTTTTATTGTAGCTCATTGCTCTATATTGAATCATCAAAGTAAAACATATAAAACCACCATATTAAATATGGTATTTAAGCTAGTCTCTGTGAGTTGAATTTAACTACATGTTTCAGCAATGGTTTTTTTAATTAAGCTTAAATCTATCGGTCCAATTTGTGCCAAGTGATACTAAAGATTCTAGCAACTAGCCGATGAATGGGTTGGATCATGGTATGAATTTAAAGTGTAATCCGTTAATAAGCTGTAAATTAGTGAGATAAGGTATTATTTTTTTGGCAAAATGACGCTTACACAGTACTGACCATAAAAGCTCGAATAAACAAGGCCATAAAGCATGTATTTAGAATTCTTTGGAATTTCTGATAAGCCATTTCAAATTACTCCTGACACGCGTTTTTTATATTTAACGCCTCGTCACCGTGATGGTCTTGCGCACCTGTTATATGGAGCAGACGAAGCCGGTGGATTCATCCTGCTTACAGGCGAAGTGGGTACTGGTAAAACCATGTTATGTCGCAGTGTGCTTGAGCAAATGCCGGAGCATGTAAATGTGGCTTTAATTTTAAATCCTCGCCAAAGCTCAAAAGAATTAATCGCATCAATGTGTGATGAACTAAATATTCCATATCGCAGATCAAGCACCAGTCTTAAATATTTAGTAGATCGTTTGAATTTATATTTACTAAAACAGCATGCTCAAGGTAAGCGAACAGTATTAGTAATCGATGAAGCTCAGAACTTGCGCGCAGAAGTATTAGAGCAGATTCGTTTATTGACAAACCTTGAAGTAGCTACACAAAAACTTTTACAAATTATTTTAATTGGCCAACCTGAATTACAAGCAATTTTAGCGCGGCCAGAGTTGCGTCAACTTACACAAAGAATTACTGCACGCTTTCACTTAACGCCTTTGTCAAAGGATGAAACTGCATCATATATTCGTCACCGATTACAAATTGTTGGCTTTAGGGGGGAATTATTTTCTAGTGGCGCAGTGGGTATGGTGCATCAGCTTTCTGGTGGAGTTCCACGTTTAGTAAATAATATTTGTGAACGTTCCATGATGGGAGCTTATGGAGAGAATGTTCATCGTATCGATAAAAAACTAGTACGCAAAGCAGCGGGCGAAGTGTTACAACCTACAGAGCGATTTCAACCTATGCAATGGGTGGCTGGAGGTGCAATTGCTGCAGGTACAGCTGCATTATTGTTATCTATCTGGGGGCTGTTACCAAGTGCATCACAAGAAAGTTTTGCTAATTCTGAAGCAACCACTATAAGTTCTGAGTCATTAGCTTCACAGGCGGTGATTGAGAATAAACCCATTACCCTAAATAATGAAGATGCGGTTAAAGAGGTTGTTGCTAGAGCATCACCTGTGGTAAACAAACCTAGAAGCGTAGAAATTGCTGAACCTGTGGTTTCTCAACAGCCGAAATTTAATCAAGCGCAAAGCAACGCTAAACAAAGTAATGAAAGTTTTTTAAAGTTAATTAATGATTCGAATTTACGCACAGATAACAGCAAAGCATTTACGACGATGTTTAGTTATTGGGGTCTTTCGTATCCTGATCTAAAAGGTGAAACTGCCTGTGAGCGTGCAACTACTGCGGAGTTGCGTTGCATCTTTGGTAAAGCTGGCTGGGATGAAATTCGTCGACATAACCGGCCTGCAGTATTAGAAATCATCAATACCGCTGGCAAAAGAAAACAAATCGTGGTGCTTGCATTGCAAGGCAATCAGGTAAGTTTAAATATCGGTGGCAAAGTAGTAACTACAGCAATAGAGTCGGTTGATCCATATTGGTATGGAAATTATTTATTATTATGGAGACCACCACCAGCAGGTTCTAATGTTTTAAAAGAAGGTATTATTGGTAAAGATGATGGGTGGTTACGTGATCAATTAGATCGTATCGAAGGCAAGACGGTTTCAACTGACGTAAAGAAAGAATTATCTTTTGACCCAACATTAAAATGGCGAGTAATGGAGTTTCAACGTATCCGTGGTTTGAATGTGGACGGTGTTGCCGGACGAGAAACGATGATTGAAATTAATTCTGCTGTGAATGATCGATCTACGCCATTATTGTGGCGTCAATCTAGTTAACATGGCAAGGTAAATACCCATGTCGATGATACTAGATGCTTTAACGCGCGCAGAACATGAGCGCCAGCTTGAAAAACAACCGGATTTAAAATTTGTTTCGCCGGTTAAACCGCAGAAAAAAAATCCAAATAATTTTTGGTTGTATGTTGGACTTGCATTAATTGCGAACGTCTTAATTATATTATTTGTAATTCGTGCACTGTCAGGAGATTCTGGAAATGAAATGGCACATGCTATTCCAGAATTCCAGCAACCGCTAGCTAAAGAAACAGAAGAAATACTACAACACAGTTCTCAGGTAATTGCAGATCAACCGCAAGAGGTAAAGCCCTTAGTGCAAGAAACTATGCAACAGGCAAGTGAAGTCGAACTACCGCAAATTAAGAATGCTATGCTTGATGAGGCAAGGCCCTTAGCAATGGAGCTAAATACTACACAAGTTCCAGCAGTGGACCGGCCTTTAATTTACGAATCCAAACAACCCAATGCTAAGCCAAAAACTGCAACACCAGAGCCGTCGGTTAACGTGGCAAATGCTCCGACAAAGTCAAAAGGTAATGTTTTATTTTCATCAACTGAGTTAAGTTCGGATGATGCAATGCCAATAACTAACAAGCCCAAATTACTCATCGATGGTGTGGACAATGGCGATCAGTTGAGTAATGTTATTAATCTAAGAGATCTCCCTGAAAGCTCACGAAGTAGCTTAAACCAGTATGAAGTAAATGTGCATGTGTTTGATGATGATCCAATACGACGTTTTGTATTAATAAATATGGATAAATATAAAGAAGGCGATCGTATTATCAATAATGGCCCATTGGTAGAAGAAATCACGCCAGCAGGAGTGGTGGTTGATTATGGAAATGGTCGTGCATTAATTCCTCCTAAATAACTTACTTTCTATTATTTTTTTGACTATACATTTCTATTTGTTACGCTAATCGGCGTATATGGAAGTCCCTTCTCCAATCTCTAATCCTGGTGAATTATCATCAGAGCTCTCTTCGGTCATTGCTGCTGTAGACCTTGGCTCAAATAGTTTTCATATGGTGGTCGCGCAAGATCAACATGGACAGCTCAAAGTAATTGACCGTATTCGTGAAATGGTGAGACTGGGTGCAGGCCTGAGTTCTTCCGGTAAGTTATCTAAAGAATCAAAGGAAAGAGCAATAGAATGTCTACACCGTTTTGGTCAACGTTTACAAGAAATGCATGCCGATTCTGTACGTGTGGTGGGTACAAATACACTTCGTGTGGCAAAAAATAGCGCTGAATTTATTCAACGCGCTGAAGAAGCCTTAGGGCATCCAATACAAATCATTTCTGGTGTAGAAGAGGCACGTTTAATTTATCAAGGCACAATTCATTCTATAACTGGCCCTGAGGGTAAGTGGTTAGTGGTTGATATTGGTGGTGGTAGCACTGAAATAATTATTGGTAAGCAAGGCGAACCGCTGTTAATGGAAAGTGTGCAAATGGGTTGTGTGGTACTCAGTGAAAAATATTTTACTAGTGGTGAATTAGATAAAAAGAAATTTAAAAAAGCATTAGTTGATGCAAAATTACAATTACAACCAATAGTCTCAACAGTAAAAGCACTTGGTTGGAAGCATGTAGTGGGTACGGCCGGCACAATACGTACCATATCAGAGCTAATGCGCGAATTTGAACTCAGTGAGCGCGGGATAACCTATAAAGGAATAAATGCGTTGATAGCTAAGCTACAAGAAGCAGGGCACATAGATAAGGTTAATTTCGAATCTTTATCAAAAGAGCGCAAACCTGTTTTTGCGGGTGGTCTTGTAGTATTAAAAGCAATTTTTGAAGAGCTTGGTGTTAAGAAAATGATGATATCTGATGGTGGTTTGCGAGAAGGGTTATTATTTGATCTCGCCGGAAGAATTCATCACCAAGATACACGTGATCGCACGGTGTATTCGTTGATGCGACGGTATCATGTAGATTTTAAACATGCAGCTAATATTAAAACAACAGCACTGAATTTATTAGATAAGATTTCAAAAGTTTGGAAGACCAATAATGAAATAGCCTATCAGTTTTTAATTTGGTCGGCAGACCTGCATGAGATTGGTTTAGATATTTCTCATTCTAAATACCATCGTCATGGTGCTTATCTGTTAGATAATAGTGATCTGATGGGATTTTCCTGGAATGAACAACGCCTTCTTGCCTGTTTGGTTGGCAACCATCGACGTAAAATTAATCTTGAGTTGATTGAGCAATTACCGGCTCGTTGGCAACAACAGGCGATGTTCATGATAGTAATTCTGCGAATTGCGATATTAATCAATCGTGATCGTGTGCCTAAGAAATTGCCAGAAATTAAAATAGAAGATAATAAAGGGGCTTTGAATATTCAGTTTGATCAAGAATGGCTAGAAGCTCACCCACTTACCGGTGCTGAATTAGAACAAGAGCAAAGTTATTTAAAAATTTTAAAAGTTAATGTTGAAGTCCAATCTAGCAAATCAGATTAAAACTTAACTCTTGCATGCTCACTAAGCAAAGTCTGTTGAGCACTTACTGCATTTTGCCCAAAGGAGGTTGGTGCAGCATAATTTCCATCGGCCTGTAATATCCATGCTTGTCGATTATCTTTAAGATAAATCTCAAGTTCATTGATAATGCGTTTTCGATTGGTCATATTTTTAATTGGCCAGCTTACTTCAACGCGCCTAAAAAAGTTGCGGTCCATCCAGTCTGCGCTGGAGCAAAATACTTTAGGGTCGCCATCATTATGAAAATAGCTAACGCGAGTGTGCTCTAGAAATCTTCCAACGATAGAACGCACTTCGATATTTTCTGAGACCCCAGGAAGGTCTGGTCGTAAACAACAAGTGCCTCGCACAATAAGTTGTATCTTTACGCCTTCAGCAGATGCTCGATATAAAGCCTCGATAATTTGTGGTTCAACTAAGGCATTTACCTTAGCAATGATGCGCGCCTTCCGGCCTTGACGTGCAAATGCGATTTCTTTTTCGATCAGTTCGATTAGTGTTTTATAAAGTGTGAAGGGCGCTTGTAAAATATTTTTTAATATAGGCACTTTTGTGAAACTGGTAAGTGTCAGGAATAACTCATGTGCATCTGAAGTAAGCTCAGGGTCAGAGGTGAACATACCGTAGTCTGTATAGAGTCGTGCTGTTTTTTCATGATAGTTGCCGGTGCCAAAATGTGCATAACGACGCAAGTGACCATTTTCACGCCGTACTACCATTATCATTTTGCCGTGAGTTTTTTTACCAACGATCCCATAAACTACATGCGCCCCCGCTTTTTGCAAACGGTTTGCGAGTGAAATATTTTCCGCTTCATCAAAACGCGCCATCAGCTCAATTACTACGGTAACTTCTTTGCCAGCTTTAGCGGCTTCCACTAAGTTATCTACAATCGGTGATTTAGCTCCAGTTCGATAAAGTGTTTGCTTAATAGCTAAAACTTTTGGATCTTTAGCCGCTTGGCGCACAAAATCAATCACTGGCGCAAATGATTGATACGGATGATGTAATAAGATGTCGTCTTGGCGAATCAGACTAAAAATATCTGTGCCATGACATAAACGTTCAGGCATTCCAGCACTAAAAGGCGGATACTTCAAATCTGCACGTTCGACTAAATCATAAGTCTGACTTAGACGGTTTAAATTAACGGGCCCATTTACTCGATATAGGTCTACTGTTGAAAGTCCGAATTGCTGCAACAAATATGAAACTAATTCATCAGGACAATTGTTCGCAACTTCTAAACGAACTGAGTCACCATAACGACGTGATGCAAGCTCACCCTCAAGTGCACGCATTAAGTCATCAATTTCTTCGTCGTCTAAAAATAAATCACTATTACGTGTCACTCTAAACTGATAACAACCTAAAACTTTTAAGCCTTCAAATAATTCACTTACAAATGCATGCATAACTGATGATAGAAACACATAACTCTCACCTTGTTGCAGACTTAATTCGTCAGGTAAATGAATTAAGCGTGTTAATGAACGCGG
>JABDMD010000173.1 GCA_013001685.1 Gammaproteobacteria bacterium
GCCGTCGCCTTCTAAACGCACCGGGCTTCTCAAAAAGGTTGAAATACAAGTGCGCGGTTTACCAGTATCTTCAAACTCAGCAAATTTTTGAAAGATTTCGACATTCTTTTTGTTACCTCGCCCTTCTTTTGCCTCTAACTCTAACTGACTAACATCATTTAATTTTAATTCTTTGGGATCAATATAGGGGCGGCAATTTTCTATTTCCAAAAACTCTTTGAGTTCTTTGGATGCAAACTTCGCTTGCGCGGGTCCACGCCTGCCTATTACATAGATGGTTTTGATTTTACTTTCGGCTAAAGCATCCAGCGCATGTTGCGAAATATCAGTATGCTTTAGCTCATCTACCGATTTAGCCAAAATTCGAGATACGTCTGCTGCTACATTGCCTTGACCAATCACTACTGCCGTTTCATGTGAAAGATCAAAGCTGCGATCGCGATAATCTGGATGACCGTTATACCAACCCACAAATTCGGTTGCGGTGTAACTACCATCTAGATCTTCACCTGGAATACCTAACTTACGATCGGTTTCTGCACCACAGGTGTAAATAACTGCATGATAGTTTTCTTGCAGCTCCTTGGCAGCAACATCTTTACCAACGGTTACATTACCTACAAAGTTGAATTCTGGGTTTTGTGCAATTTTTTTATAGACTTCGATAGCTTGTTTGAGTTTAGGATGATCGGGTGCTACGCCGCTGCGTACCAAACCAAAAGGTGCAGGTAATCTTTCAATTAAATCTATTTCTACAGTTAAGTCAGATTTAATTAATGCTTCAGAAGCATAGAAACCACTTGGCCCGCTGCCAACGATGGCTACACGTAATGGATTACTCTCGTTACCAATACTCATGCAAAACTCTCCTATTTCTATCTAGACACTATTCTTATTATTTTCTTAAATTCCTACTCAATCATTCCTTTTATATGACACAAACAAAAACGCACAACATAAAGCTGTGCGTTTATTTAAATCTTAAGCTTTGTCGATTCTTTTAAAATCCTAGCTCTGATTTACGATCCTCAGCACCATCCAGTGGATCCATAGGTTCTTCGATTAATGGTAGATCACCACACTTTTCTGCGTTGATCTCAACCCATCCTTCTTGGCCTTCAGGAATATCATCTTCCTCGTAAATGGCTTCTACTGGGCATTCTGGTATACAAGCGCTGCAATCGATACACACATCTGGATCAATGTAGAGCATTTCATCATCGAAATGAAAACAAGCTACTGGGCATACTGAAACGCAATCAGTAAATCTGCAGCCTTTGCAATTCTCTGTTACAACTGTAGTCATGTAGTTTCTCCTATATTCCTCACGAATTTAGACTAAATATTTAGATACCGCGATAGGTGTCTCTTAGTTTTTTGTACTAGCGTTCAAACAACAATATTTCACCGCGATTGAGTTCTATTCCGTCTCCACAATAGCGTTTGAATTTTCCATTTAAGTGTTTATCTTGGATTTTTCTTCGAAACCCATTTTCACGTAATTTTCTAAAATATAAACGCAAAAACAATGGATGATATGTACACGAATATTCAAAACTAGGCAATATAGGTGCATCTTGTAACGACACAATGGTGCCCCTTTTCATACCTGCACCAGTTCGAATTCCAAGCTCACCCAAAACTATTATTGAGCCTGCCAGCATGTTGACACCGGTAAAGTCACCAGCATCACCGCCGACAACAATTAAACCGCGGCGCATGGCGCTTCCTATTTCGTTTTTGGCGTTGCCATGAATATAAATTTCACCACCCGTTATACCTGTGGACTGACCTCTAAATGCACTGCCTACCATGTGACCGGCATTTTTCTTAATCGTAATGCGTCCACCAGACATTTCTGGCCCAACCCAATCCCCTGCAGAGCCCATCACTTCAATCTCACCACCTGACATGCCCGCACCAAGGTGCATGCCGACATCCCCATCTACGATAAGCTTGCCCTCACTCATACCAGCACCGATAAGCTTTACACCGCTTAAATCTCCTTCAACGTGAATTTCTGCCGCACCCTTACCCGTAACTTTGAAAAAATCACCCAAATTGCACTTCACATTGCCATGCATGACATTGAGATGCTCAATACCGGATTGAGACAAGCTTGCGAATACCGTTGGGCTAATCATCTCAGCTTCCAACGGCACTTCCGGTTTTGTATACAGTTTTAAATGGGTTACAGACATATCTATAGTTACTTGAGGTCTTGTTTATATCTTTATGTTTTTATTGAAATTATTCTTAATTATTTTATTTGCTTTTACCATTCGCAATTTCATGCAAGTGGAAATGGAATTTACCCAAATTGCCGCCATAATTACCTGCGGTAATCATCGTCGCCCCTTTTTCTGCAGCGGCACGCATACCACGACGCATAGATTCTTTAATCGCTTCTTCACTCAAGCCATCTACTACGATTTCATATACTGCCTCTACATTTTCGGGCACTACTGAATTATTCGAGACGGCACGAAGTGTTGGGCAATACGCGTCATTAGTTGAAGCGATCAGGCCTTTATATTTCGCACCCACTTTACTCCCCGAGCGAACCAAGCCTTGTGGAAATGGTAAAAATACTCCTGCCACCTCGCGCATAGCATTTGCTGCTGCGACTGAAGCTCTTAACGTAGTGCTTTTTCTAGGACCGAAGATAATTAAGTTGCCACCACCAATTGCGGGTTGAATACCAAATTTATCATCAATTAAAAACTCACCTTCCATAACTGGAATACGCCAAGAGCGGATACCATCAATGAGTTTACTAATTTGGTGTCCATCACCGAAGTATCGTAACTTGCCACCCACTGAAACTGATTTTTCAGATTCTAAGCCGTTAAAACAAGCCGTGGTTGGACAAGTCATTACGCATTGGCCAATGCGATCGATTAATTGTCCGGCAATTGTTTTTTGACTCATGGTGAATAACAAAACACTGATGCCAGGGCGACCATCTGGTGTATCTTCTTCAGGTATTTCACTTTCTACTGCAGCTTCTAGTTTGCAGCGTATTACCGAGGTCGCAAAGCCTGTCATTGAAGCAGCGGCTGCACGTGCCCATTGTTTAGTATCAGCAGTGATGATTACGCGTGCGCCCCACATCTCAAATGCTTCAGCGAATGTATCTTGAATTTCTGTTTTCTTTATCTGCATCCTGTTCTGATCATCTTTCTTTGGTCGACTCATTCAAACCGTTATGCTTTTGGCGTAGTCGGGATAACTTCATGCTTATGCAAATAATCATCACTGATTGCATAGTTATTAAATTTAACCGAATAATAATCTTCAAAGAACGGTTCAATTTCTTTTGAGATATCTGCATTGTAACCAGGCTTGGTGTGCAACAACTTGCCTTTATGATCAGTTGCAAACTCATGATCTTTAATTACTGTGACTCCATCTTTTATGACATAACGCGGAGCATTAAACATTGCTTCTTTATCATCTTCTTCTGTGTAGATAGTTATATCCGCATCTGCACCAACACCTAACTGGCCTTTGTTTGCTAACCCTAACGCACGTGCAGGACCAGCACGAGTAATGATGGCAATTTC
>JABDMD010000077.1 GCA_013001685.1 Gammaproteobacteria bacterium
TCCCAACATAGCATTAAATAATGTTTCAATTTGACGTTCTGAGATTTCTGCAAGATAGTTTTGTTCAAAATCAATTGAAAACTGTTTTAGTGAGGTTCTGGTTTTATCGCCGTAAATGCCATCCACATCTCCTGCTATATATCCAAGCCTATTTAAATAAAGCTGAATTGTAGCAATCAACTGATTGTTTGAGGATTGGGATGTAACTTGTGTTTTATCAATCTGTAATAAGGCAATTATAGATTCGTTGTTAATTTCGCGCGCGTAATCTAATGCTGTCATTTTTTCTTTAGAGACAAGGTTTATATTGGCACCGAGTTCTAAGAGTGAACGGACTGTGCTAATGCTACCCATGCTTGAAGCGAGCATTAGTGGTGTTTTACCGCCTTCATATCGAAAATTAATATCTGCACCAAAAGCAATAAATTGATTCACTTCGTTAGCGCTGTCCATTTTAATAGCGCTATAGAGAGATTCATACATACTAGTGATTAATTCTTGCTTGTCATCATTAGCGGAGTTGTTAGATAAGTTTATAGTTTCTGCAGCAAGTGCAATATGTGAGCTCGCTGTGATAATAATAAGAATAGGTATAAGTAGTGTTTTAGAGAGGAACATCCTGTTCTTTCCCAAGTATGAAAATAATTATATTTATCTTAGTGGGTTACATTGATCACATCTATTCAAATGCTTTTAAAATGAGATGAAGATCATATTATGTGATCATTTTTTACATTTAATTGGCTATAAGACCATAATGTAATTATTGTAATTCACTCATAAAAAAGCCCCGCTATGCGGGGCTTTTACAACGTCAAAGTAGTGAGCTATCGATGTAGACTGCATTCTCCATGGTGAAAGTTATCAGCTTGTAAAAGTGTTAGTACATATATAATGCAATCGCACCCAACATTCCTAAGAGAAGTAAGCAAAGTATAAAAATCTGCCATTTTCATCTCCTATAGCTCCAACATATAGTTTTTTCCATTTTTGGAAAGCCTTATGGTCTGATGATAGCCAAAACCGTACTAACCATAAGGTATATAGTGTGTTATTGCCAAGTTACAGTTGATTTATCTGGTGTAAAAGTACGACTTGATCACAAATTAGCCCAATACTTCCTTGTTTTAACTAAATTTTTAAGAGTTTTGGCCGAAGTCTTAATGCGGATTAGTACGCATTTAGAACTTTGGAGCTACAAGGAAGTTAAGCCATGGCGGTATTTGATAATTTTAAACAATGGGTCGAAAAAGCATTTGAAAAGACTCAAACTAATGACGAGAAAGTATTGGATGAGCAATATCAAGAACAACTTGATGTTGAGAAGCCACCTGAAGAATTATTTAAACAAAACATTCTTATGGGTGACACTGGACGCTCGGAGATCGTTGGAAATGAAACCGCTTCAGAAAATGTTCCTCCAATAGTTGACGATAGTGTTCCTGCTAGAAATATAGAACAAGATCAAGTTGCATCGCCAGAGCAAAGTCAGAACGAAACTAATATTCCCGATTTTTTAAAGGCAGATAATGATATTGGTTTAAATGATGACATAAATACTGCCAACTTATCCCAATCTTTTTCAAATAGTGTAGATTCATCATCTACTAGTGATCTCGGTGCTACTCAATTTAATCCTACACCAGTATCAAATGATTTTGTTAGTTCATCTTCTATCGGAGTAGGTTCAAATTCATCGAGTGACCCAAGTGATGACATAACTACAGATCCAGATCCAAATTCAGATCTAAGTCCAGTTTTTGACAGTGATGCGAGTGTCAACAGTGTGAACGAAAGTGCGAGTGTGGGTGACAGTGTTGGGGTGACCGCGTTTGCGGATGATGCCGACCTGGGTGACGACGTGACTTATAGTTTAACCAGTAATCCTGGCAATGCGTTTAGCATTGATGCGAACACCGGTGAAGTGACGGTGAACGATCCGAGTGCGTTAGACTTTGAAACCAATCCAAGCATGCAAATCCAAGTCACCGCGACGTCGGATGATGGTTCCAGCAGTAATGCGACGTTCGACATCAGCATTGGTGATGATGCGGACGAGTTTGACATCAGTGCGGTAAGCGACAGTGACACCACCGCCAACAGTGTGAACGAAAGTGCGAGTGTGGGTGACAGTGTTGGGGTGACCGCGTTTGCGGATGATGCCGATAGTGCAGACAGTGTGACCTATAGTCTTGATGACGATTTTGGTGGCGCTTTTGCGATTGATACTAATACTGGAGTAGTTACGGTCGCAGATCCAAATATATTGGATTATGAAACAAACGCTAATCCAATTATAACGGTTCGTGCAACTTCTAGTGATGGGTCGTTCTCTATAGCAAATACGTCAATTAATTTAAGTGATGCCAATGATATTATAAGTGCGGTTAGTGACAGTGATGGTAGTTTCAACAGTGTCAGTGAGTCAGCAAATGTCGGCGACAGTGTTGGGGTGATGGCGTTTGCCAATGATCAAGATGTTGGTGACAGCGTGACCTACAGTTTAAGCAATAATCCGGGTAATGCGTTTGCGATCGATAGTGTCAGTGGTGAAGTGACGGTGAACGATCCATCAGCACTCGACTTTGAAACCTCACCGAACATGAGCATCGAAGTGACCGCGACATCAAGTGATGGCAGTAGTAGCAGTGCAAGTTTTGATATCAATATAACTGATATAGATGGTGATGATAACTTTGATTGGTTAGGAAATTCGAAGAACGATAAGCTTGATGGAACGGATGGCGATGATCTCATTTATGGTGGTAGTGGTAATGACAATATTTCAGGAATGGGCGGGGATGACACAATTTATGCCGGTAGTGGCAATGATAATGTGGAAGGAAATGGTGGGGACGATTACATATTTGGTGGTGACGGAAGAGACAATATTTCCGGTGGTTCAGGTTCGGACGTGATATACGGTGGTGGAGATAGGGATGTTATAGATGGTGACGCGGGTGATGACATTATCTATGGTGGTGGCGGAAATGACCTAATAGATGGTGGTGATGGAAATGATATCTTAGTCGGTGGCGCAGGTAATGATGTCGCAATAGGTGGTGCCGGTGATGATGTGTATATATTTGAAGCGCTTGGTGATAGCGACTCATTTAGTGGTGGTGACGGTGGTGGCTGGACTGATGCGATCGAATTGGATGTCGATATTGCATCACAACCAGATCCAGAGAACCCATGGACCATTACAGTAGATGGGAATGAAGTAGACTACGATGTTGAGCAAGGATTTTTAGATCTTGGGCCGGATGCGTCGGGTGTGATTTCTTTTGATGATGGTAGTGAAATTAACTTTGATGGTGTCGAACAGATACAGTGGTAATTGATTAAATACAAGGAGGTTGACGTAATGATTACATCTATTTGGATGGTAATGACAGCAATGACGGTAATGTTAGTACAAATTTGGTTTATGCAGGTTGCAAAAAAAACATGTTTAAACGCGGATGATGCTTTTATATATTCTATAATTATTTAGCGCTTGTTCAATAAAACATTGATCTGAACATTTTGAAACAAGCTATTTAAACTAGCAGTGGTAATTAATTCACTTGTCATTATCAGTCAACGCCCTTTGTCCTTAAATACGTTTCTTTTATCGAATAGAAGCCAGCAACTTTCTGATTTCTAAAGAGTTTCATTCTTTAGCCGATAAATAATTCATAGTTCTAGAATTTGCCTATCACCTGGATGTTGATGGGCGCTATATGTATGCAAATTGGTAAAAGGATTTGGAAACTCAAGTATGAGTCAGCAGATAATTTCAGAAGATAAAGTAGTTGAGAGTAATCATCGTGTTCCAACCGCATGGAAACGTTGGGATGTTTTACTTGCGTCGCTATTTATAAATCTCACGACCTTAGCGTTACCTTTAGTTATTTTACAAGTCTATGACCGCATCTTGCCAAATCAGGCGATTGATACTTTCTCACTATTAGTATTTGGTTTATTAGCAGCTGCGATATTGGATGGAGTTTTACGTGTTGCACGTTCTGCCATTCTTACATGGAAAGGTGTTCAATACGAACATATTGAAGGGATGCACTCGATCGATAGAGTAGTTCACTCAGATTTAGTAAGGTTTGAAAGCGACTCTATCGGGTCTTACTTAGATAAAATAGAAAGTCTTAAAAAAGTTCGAGAATTCTATTCCGGACAAAATATATTAATGTTAGTTGACCTTCCTTTTGTTTTAGTTTTTCTTAGTTTGATATTTGTGTTCGCAGGAAAAATGGTGCTAGTTCCAATAACAGTAATTGTGATATTCGTAATCATTTCATATTTTACCGGGAAAAAATTAAAGATAGCGTTAGAGCAAAGATCATCAGCAGATCAGCGCAGGCAAGATTTTTTAATTGAAATATTGCAAGGCATCCATACGGTCAAAGCTATGGCAATGGAGGCTCTAATGTTGCGTAGATATGAAAGATTACAGTCGCAATCTGCTGCAAGTGTTTATGAAGTAAGTCGTATCAATAGTGTTGTATCTGGATTAGGTGCAACTTTTTCACAGGTTGTGATGATTAGTTTTGTTGGGATTGGAAGTATCTATGTTGTATCGGGTGATATTACCGTGGGTGCTTTAGCAGCGGGAACGATGCTTTCTGGAAGAGTACTTCAACCAGCGTTAAAAGCTATGGGTCTATGGACGCAGCTACAAGCAGTAAACCTTGCGGGCGACAAAGTTAATGAGATGTTGTCATTGCCACTAGAGGCATTAAAAGAAAATTCCCAACCGGTAACACTAAAAGGTGAAATTGAACTACAAGATGTACATTTTAAACATGAAGGTTGTGCGACGGAATTATTATCTGGAATTTCATTGCATGCTCAACCAGGTGAGGCGATTGGAATTTTTGGTGCCAATGGTGTGGGAAAAACTACATTGATTAATTTAATAATGGGTTTTGTAAATCCAACTCAAGGTGAAGTGCTACTTGATGGTAAAAATATTAAAACATTAGATGGTTCATCGGTGCGTGCACAGACTGCGCTTATGCCGCAACAAGGCACTATCTATGAAGGAACAATACTTGATAACTTAACTCTATTTCGTGAAGGGTATGCTGTTGATCATGCTATAAAGCTTTCTGAAGAATTCGGTTTAACTAAAGCAATAACAAAGCTTCCAAATGGATTGGATACGCGTATTGGTGGCGCAAATGTGGATTCCATACCTGCAGGTATACGACAACAAATCATATTAGTGCGTTCTTTGATTGGAGATGCCATACATGGCGGACCAAAAATACTTTTATTCGATGATGCAAATTCGTGTTTAGATTTCGGTAATGAAGCACGTTTGCATAAATATTTGCAAGAGAACCACGAAGGTCTAACTATGATTGTGATTTCTCACCGACCTTCTTTATTAGCTATATGTAATCGGCACTTTGAGCTTGCTAATGGTGTATTAAATAGTGTGCAATTTAAAATGAGCAAAGAGGAAATGGAAAAATCACATTCATCTCTCGACCAAGCGGTAAACCAATAGGTGAAAAGATGAGTGTAACTGCTGCAGACATTAAGAAATTAGCCGACGAGAAGCGCTTACCTCTTTCTGAACGCTTAGCGAATGCTATACGGAATAATGCTTTTAGTAAGGCGGCTGAAATTTCACCTTATGCGGCTTGTATTATGCCAATTCTTTCAGAATTGGGGTGGCGCTCTTATAAGCGTGAATTAATTGAGGCAATTCCGCATTTTGCAAATCACTTAGACTTAGTTGATTTGCGGAATATGTTGGTTACATTAGGATATGAAAGCGATGAGAAAAAAACATCGGTTGCTAAATTATATCCATCATTATTACCTTGTTTGTTTGAGTCTAAGTCTGGTGGTCTATATGTAATAACGAATAAATCAGGTAACAAAGTAACCTATTTTGATGCTCATAAGAATGATTATCGCACAGACGATATTTTGAGTGAAAAAGGTACTGCATATTTGTTTACCGATATGCATCCTACGCATGCAATGACAGGTTTGGAGCAATCAGCAGATCAATGGTTTGTCCAGATATTAAAACGATTTCGTAAGTTAGTGAAGCATTTGATAGCAATGACGTTTATGTTAAATGTCATTGCAATGTTTGTACCGCTTTTTATTATGGTGGTGTATGACAATGTAATCGGTGCCAGATCTACCCATAGTATTCCATTTTTGATGGCAGGCATTGGCATTGCACTTGGATGTGAATTAATTTTTCGCCTTGTGCGTTCAAAAACACTTGGTCTTTTGGCGGGAAGACTGGATTATATAATTGGTGTTGAAACCTTTAAAAAAATTCTTTCTTTGCCACCAACTTTAACAGAACGTTCTACAGTAATTTCGCAATTGTCCCGACTAAGACAATTTGAATCAATTCGAGACTTTTTTACTGGGCCAAGTGCAACCTTATTCCTAGAATTGCCATTCGTGCTGCTATTTATTGCACTATTGTTTGTATTGGGAGGAAGTATTGCGTTCGTTCCTATTGTTATGATCGGAATATATTCCATCTTTGGATGGTTGTGGTTTCCAGGCTTAAATAAAAAGCTTGTGCATGCTGGGCATGCACGTTCAGCGAGACAACGAATGTTAATGGAAACATTTTCAGGATTACGAGAATTAAAATCCTTAGGTGCTGAAGGTGCTTGGTTAGAACTGTATCGAGAGTCTTCGGGTGAAGCGATGACGCGAACATATAAGACAGGAACTAGTCATGCATTAATAAATAGTATCGCGCAATCATTGATGACTATTGCAGGTGTCTCCGTATTAACCTTAGGAACATTAAAAGTAATGGCTGGTGATATGACCATTGGTGCGTTAATCGCGGTCATGGCATTGATTTGGCGGGTACTCTCTCCGCTACAAGGTGTGTGTCTAGCCATGCTACAAATTGACCAAATTTCACAAAGTATTAAGCAACTGAACCAGCTGATGCGAGTTCCTTCTGAGAAAAATAGTTATAAAGCTGGCTTAATCATGCCAAAAATTTCGGGCAAAGTTACGTTTGATCGCGTTACTTTTCGCTATGGGCAAAATGAAGACCCTGCTTTGATTGGTGCATCATTCAGTATTGATCCTGGAGAATTTGTCGCCATAGTCGGTGGTAACGGCTCAGGTAAATCTACGGTTTTAAAATTAGTAGCTGGAATGTATCGAGCACAAGCTGGAATGTTATCGATTGATGATACAGATGTTCGTCAAATGAATGCTACTGATTTGCGTCGAGTGATTGCATATATGCCGCAAAAGCCTAGTTTGTTTTATGGAACTATCGGACAAAATATTCGCTTAAACCAGCCTTTAGCAACCGACAAAGAATTAATTAAAGCTGCAGACCAAGCTGGAATATTATCGGCACTTAACAAATTGCCAAAAGGTTTTGAAACTTTGGTCGGTGATCATACTACTTCAAAATTACCATCCGGATTAGTAAATGGCATCTGCTTGGCACGTTCATATATACGTCAAGCGCCGATTTTCTTAATGGATGAGCCTGGGTCTTCTCTAGATAAGGTTACGGACCAAAATTTGATGGATCATTTAGAAAAAATGCGTGGCAAACAGACTGTGTTAATGGTGAGCCATCGGCCTTCACATATTAGGCTAGCCGACCGCGCAATTGTTATGGCGAATGGCATGGTGACCCACGTGGGAACCCCCGGGGAAGCCATTAAATATCTAACGGAGGTGCAAAGATGATGGAAGAAAGTTTGTCTTTATCCGATAAAGTTAAATCAGAAGTGCCTAGAGCGCGTGCGCGATTTATTGCACAATCCATACAGCTGGAAGAATCGGATGCACCAGGTGCGGTAAGTATAGGGATTACGACTATCGCATTTTTATGTGTGGCGATTGTAATTTGGGCTTATGTTACTCCAGTTAATGAAGTAGCGGTGACAACAGGTGAAGTAGTGCCGACCGGGCATAATCATGTGGTGCAACATTTGGAAGGTGGAATTGTAAAAGCGATATATGTAAATGATGGTGAGGTGGTTGAAAAAGGCGAAGTATTGGTTCACATATCGCCAACAGCTTCCAAATCCGATTTGCAACAGGTTGAGGCGCGTCATGCAATATTAAAACTTCAACTTATTAGATTAAATTCTATTTTATCAGGTGTAGAGCCTAATTTTGAAAAGTATAAAGATAGTTATAAAGGATTGGTAGAGAGTGAGCTTAATATTTATAAAGCACAGCTAAAAAGCTATCTTGCGCAATCAGATGTGGCGCAAACAAAAATTAAGCAGCGCGAACAAGAATATAAAAGAGAAAATAGTAAAGCAAAATACTTGAAACGCGAACTTAATGTGCTTCAGCAACAAGTTGAAATGAGGAAGGATTTAGTAGAGCGTGGATTGATTTCACGAGCAGAATATTTAGATAGACAAACCAATATGGCAGAGACCGAAACTCAATATCAACAAACTTTGTCAAATATTCGCGTTACTGCAGAAGCTAAAGAAGAAGCCTATGCGGAATTTAATGAGTTAGATAGTAAATTCAACGAAACTATTAAGAAGGAAATTGGAAAAGTTTCTGGTGAATTAGCCGAGTTAGATAAAAACTTAACGAAATTTCAGGATCGAGTGGACAGATTAGAAATTACTGCACCCGTAGCCGGCATAATTAAAGGATTAACAGTCAATACAATACAGAGCGTTATTAAGCCGGGTGAAACGATTATGGAGATAGTGCCAGCTGGGGAGATTTTAATAGTTGAAACAAAAGTAACTACATCTGATATTGGTCATGTGAGCATAGGACAAGCAGCGGAAATTAAGATTAACAGCTATGATCCTCATAGGTTCGGTACAGTAATGGGTAAAGTAAAGCAGATTAGTGCTTCTACTTTTTTGGATGAACAGCATAATCCTTATTTCCAGGCAACTATTGCACTAGATAAGGACTATGTAGGCAGTACTAATGATAAGTATCGAATTATTCCTGGCATGACTGTTCAAGCAGATATTAAAACAGGTGAGAAGTCTGTACTTGATTATTTATTGAAGCCTATTTATCGAGGATTTCAAAACGCATTTCAAGAAAGATGATTTTTAAAAATTACTTAGTGAAAAGTTTTGTCTTTAGGATGTAACTCTTTATTTTCAAACCAAAAATTTTCAATAGATGCAACAATCTCTTTGAAGTCTTCAAAATTATCAGGCTTCACAACATAAGAATTTGCGTGTAGGTCATAACTAGTAGTCATGTCTGTTTCTGCTGCTGAGCCTGATAAGATGATTACAGGGATATCTTTCAATTTAGCATTAGTCTTTATTTTTTCAAGCACTTCGCGACCATCTATTTTTGGTAAACTTAAATCTAATAAAATAAGGTCAGGAAGAGGGG
>JABDMD010000181.1 GCA_013001685.1 Gammaproteobacteria bacterium
CCAAGCAGAATTTCCCATATGCTCGGCGCGTATTCAGCTACAACACCATCATAAAATGAGCTGCTGACTTCGTAACCAGGAAACATTTCGAGAGGATAAGCCTGCCCACCAATAATGATGACGTAAAGTTGTGCTAAGCCTCCAATAATCACTAGCCATGAGGCCAGCTTTAACATGCAGCGCGATTGACTCATGGGCTTGATCAACAATAACGCTAATGGAAATAAAGTTCCTAGGAATATTTGAACAAACCAGAACAAGAAGGGATAAATCCCGCCATCTTTCAAAATAAATTTTTCAATTCCGTGGTGTTCTGTTGCATACAAGTTTGTTAAATGTTGTGCGATCACAAAGTAAAGAACTGCAGCTACAAATATCCCTAATAACTTTCTGAGTTTATCGAGCATCGCATCGCCTAGGTTGCGATCACTCCACTTATAGCTGAATTGCAATACTAGAATAAATACAGCCATACCAAAGGCAAATGACATAATAATAAACATAGGTGCCATGATGGCTGCATCGTAGGCTTGTCGCGCCACAAGGAAGCCAAAAATTGAACCGGTACCGGTGGTAAGTATCAATCGCCAGATGAAAGCAAAGAAACCTGCCGTTTTACTGAACTTGTTCATTTTACGTTCCATCATCATCCACAAGTAAATACCCGTAATGACGATAAAGCCGGTGTATAAGAAAATATTCCAGGCAAAGATGGATTTAAAATTATATTTGGTCATCGCTACGATTAAACGATCAGGTCTACCTAAATCTAATACTAATATCGCTAAGCCACCTACTAGTAAGGCGATTGCCAGTAGTGCGGAGAGTCGAGCTAGCGGTTTGTAATCATATTTACCAAATACAGATGATATCGACGCGACATTGAGTGCACCCGAAGCTGCGACAATTAGAAAGATAGCGATTACATGAGGAAAGCCCCAAACAATTTGGTTGCTCATGCCCGAAATATAATGACCATGAGAATCCATATGATGTGAAGCTAGGTAACCTGCTACGGCAGCGAACCCTAATGCGGCTAATAAAATCCAATACTGAACAGATTTTGCTTCTAGTGAGCTGAATCGAGTAGTTTCAATCATTTTTCTTATTCTTTACTATAAAATTAACTTAATCATAAGCCTTGGTAACGGACACCAGTGTTGAGATCTAAGTCGGCGCGAATTTGCACGCCACCATGCTTTTCTAATTGCTTTGAAATTTCACTATTTGGGTCATTTAAGTCACCAAATAAAAGCGCATTGTGGCCATCTTTCGCACAAGCTTCTGCACATGCAGTGTTGTTATCGCCACGATCTACTTTATGAACGCATAGTGTGCAACTTTCTACAGTACCTTTACCACGTGGAGCATGAGGCAATTGATCTTCGAGTGATTCATGAATAAAAGAACGTGCTTTATAAGGACAAGCCATCATGCAGTAACGGCAACCAATACAGGTATGTGCATTGACTAAAACAATACCATCTTCGCGTTTAAACGATGCACCGGTAGGACACACATCTACACAAGGTGGATGCTCGCAATGTTGGCACATCATGGGTAAAGAAGTTACATGACCGGTTTGCTTGTCTTTTACGTTTAGCTTGCGAATCCATTGCGCATCGGTTTGAGGTCGCCCTAAATCCCATAAGCCATGTTCTTCATTACATGCGGTTACGCAAGCATCACAATCTTCTTGGCATATATTAGTGTTGATTAACATGCCCCATCGCTGCTTACCGCTAACAGCTTGTGCAGCAGGTTTTGCTGAGGCAGTTTGATAGAGCAAGACTCCTGGAGCAATGGCTAAACCACCTACTGCTGCAGCGCTACGCAAAAAGTCACGTTTGCCCATACTTACTTCGTAGGCTACTTCTTTTGCGTCTATGGATTCACCAACATCATTAAGTATGTTTTCGATATTAGTATCAATGTCTAGTTTGTAGTGCATGTTTACTATTTTACTTTATTGAGACTCAGAATGGCTTAGCTCGAGATAGTTATTTATTTTTTGACTTTCGTGATCAACAGTTTGATTAGGATTCATTGCTTTGCGAATTGCTTCTTCAGGCCGATCAGCATGACATTGGAAACAATCGATATTTACTGCTGCAAATTGATGACAGCTTGCACAAAAATGCGTTTCATCAGAATAGCGAGCAAACTCACCTTGGGCATTTGCCGTTATATGGCAATTGATACACTCGTTTAAGCTATGCTTTTTAGTTCGTATACCGTCTATGACAGTTTTATCACGGTGTTCAAGCACAAACTCGAAGTGTTGTTTACGCATTACTTCTACAGGCTCAACACAAAGTGTTTCTTCATTGTATTTTTGTTTAGGTGCAGGAATGTCTGCAGGACCATCAGCAAATACAATGCTTATTCCAATAGCACAGAAAGTTAATGTTATAACTAATAATAAATAACTTAAATATTTTACCAAAAGCTCTCGCATGTCACTTAATACTTTATTAGGTTTATTTTAAAACAGTAGATTGATTGTTACAGTGAGAAATCATCGCGCGGAGGGACCGAGTGTATAGGAAATACATGAGGAACTGAGTACGATGATGACGAAGTTGTAGCAAAAAAGAGGCCTATTAAAATGTAACCTAATGACCTAGGGCCATATCGATGTAGCCTGTAGGACAAACGTCTGCACAAATGTGGCAACCAATACATTTGCTGTAGTCCGTATCTACATAGCGTCCAGTGGTTGATTCGTCTTTCTTCACACGGAACACAGCATCTTGAGGGCAGTAAACAACACAGTTGTCGCATTCAAAACACATGCCACAACTCATGCAACGACCGGCTTCTTCTATTGCTTGTTCGTCAGTGAAACTCTTCATGCGCTCTTCGAAATGGCCTAATACTTGTTCGGCGTCTGGACCATGCTCTTCGCGTAATAGACGCGGAGTGAAGGGGAAGTGTCCTAGGAAAAGTTCATCGTAAGGAATGATCTCTTGTGCAGCACGATCTTCAAAGTTGTGCACTGAAAATTCAGATTTATCAGTACCCCAGTATTCACCTGGTTCATACTCTTTAGGCTCTAAACCTGATTCTTGTAATTTTTCTAATAAATCAAAATGGTGTACATCCACTTTGGGGCGTTTTCTAATTTCGGTGTCATTGAAGTAGTAGTCAATACTCTCTGCTGCAATCGAAGCTTGGCCAATCGCAGTAGTAAGTAGGTGAGGACGAATAATGTCACCACATACAAAATGGCCTTCACGATTAGGTACTGCATAAAACTTATCTGCATCGATTAGCCCACGACCATTATCAAATTCTTCAAGGCCTTCTAAATCTCCGCCTTGTCCAATTGCAGAAACAATTAAGTCACATTCGATGTCAAATTCCGTGCCTTCGACAGGGGTAGGTCGGTTATCTACCATTTCACATGTCGCCATGCGAAGTGCGGTAGCGCGGCCATCATCTCCTAAGATAACCTTAATAGGCATTACACCATCTTTAATAGTCACACCTTCACGCTGTGCGTCATGTACTTCATGCTCAGCTGCAGTCATTTCTGCTTTAGGGAATAAAGAAGTAAGGGTTACTTCTGCGCCTTCACGTGATGCAGCATAGGCAGCATCATGAGCCACATAGCCACCAATTACATGTTCCGGTGCTTCTTCTTTATTTAGTTTTTCAATGCGACCTAAGCGACGTGCAACGGATACCACGTCGATAGAAGTATCACCACCACCTACGCATACCACGCGATCTGCAGTAACTTGTAAACGACCGGTGTTAAATGCTTCTAGGAATTTCACACCAGCAACACAATTAGGTGCATCTCCACCTTCAACTGGCAATCCTCGTCCTGACTGACAACCTAATGCCCAAAGTACAGCATCAAATTCTTTTTCAACTTGTTCTACAGAAACATCTTTGCCAACACGAGTTTGCATGCGAGTTTCAATGTTGCCCATATCAAGGATGCGTTGAATTTCATGATTCAAATGTGGGCGTGGAGTACGGTAACCAGGAATACCATAACGGAACATGCCGCCAAGCTCATCATGATCATCAAAAATTACACTTGCGTGACCCATGCGACGTAGTTGATACGCTGCAGCAAGACCGGCTGGACCGCCGCCAATAATCGCTACGGTTTTGCCACTTAGTTTTGCAGGGGCTTCAAACTTAAAGCCTTGTTCAAATGCCGTGTCACCAATGTATTGTTCTACAGCATTAATACCAACAAAGTCTTCTACATGATTACGGTTACAACCATCCTGACATGGAGCAGGACATACACGACCCATCATAGAAGGGAATGGATTGGCATCGGTAGAGCGCAAGAATGCATACTCTTGCATACTCATGCCTTCTTTTTGTGGCTTTTCAATGCCGCGAACGATTTGCAACCAGCCACGAATGTCTTCACCAGAAGGGCAACTACCTTGGCAAGGTGGTGTACGGTGCACATAAGTTGGGCACTTGTGAGAAGTGTCTTCATTAAAGATTTGGTCACCAAAGTTTCCCCAGGTGTAATCACCATCTTCAAACTTTCTAAACGTAAGTTTATGGTCCATTTCTTCTTTAGAACTTGCCATGTTTAGCTCCTAGCTCTTATATATGTATATATATATTGGTTCGAATTAAAAAAATAAATTATCTTAAGCCGCCTCGGCTTGATTTTCGTCATCTGTATCGTCGCCATCATTATCTTCTGTGGCATTCTCAGGTGTTAATACAATTGCATTGCTCACTAGCTGATGCAGACTAATAATTTGGTCCATTGTGAAGTCATAATAAGGGAAAACCTTTGAGAATTGACTCTTACAAATGGCACAGATCGCGGCCATATGGGTTACCCCATATTCGTCAACTACGTTTTTAAGTGCTTCCATGCGGGGCATAGCGCCTTTAACACGTAGCTCAATTAAATCGTCTGTTAACAGACCACCTCCACCGCCGCAGCAGTAGGTGCCTTCTTTAATCGAATAACTTGGCATATCCACATAGTTGTTACATACCGCTTTAATAATGTCTCTTGGAATTTCAAACTGACCACCCGGGGTATCTCCCATGCGTGAAGCTCGAGCCACATTGCATGAATCGTGATAAGTAACTACCATGTCATCATTTAGAGATGGGTCTAAAGTTAATTTACCTTCTTTAATTAGCCCATGCGTTACTTCGCAAATATGTTGCGGTACAGGATAATTTGGATCAAGAAAATCAAATGGCCCAGCTAGTGTGTTTAAGAAGGAATATGCAACACGCCATGCATGTCCGCATTCACCAAATACGATTCTTTTTACACCTAAGTCAATTGCCGCTTGGCGGATGCGCAGTGCAAGTTTTTGCATGTTTTCATAACTACCGATAAACATGCCAAAGTTAGCAGCTTCACTTGCATAAGAACTTAATGTCCAAGAGATGCCTGCTTGGTGAAATACTTTTCCATAGCCAATCAAGCCATCAATGTGTGGCTCAGCAAAGAAATCTGCAGAAGGGGTAATCAATAATACATCTGCACCTTTTCATCTACTGGGAAATGAACTTTTACTCCAGTATCTTCTTCTACGTCTTCTTCTAAGCCTTCTAATGTGTCGATCAATGCAGGTTCTGGTAAGCCAAGGTTGTTACCAATGGTTTGTGCTTTGCCAATAATTTCATTGCAGTATTTTTGTCCTACACCCACAGTATCCATAACTTCGCGCGCTGCCATGGAAATTTCTGCAGTATCAATTCCGTAAGGACAATACACGGAACAACGACGGCATTGTGAGCATTGATGAAAATAGCTATACCAGTCATCTAATACTTCTTTGGTTAAATCTTCTGCGCCAACCAATTTAGGAAATAGTTTTCCAGAAAGGGTGAAGTAGCGACGATAGACTTTGCGGAATAAGTCTTGTCGTGCCACTGGCATGTTTTTAGGATCGGTTGTGCCTAAGTAGTAGTGGCACTTGTCAGTGCATGCGCCACATTTCACACATGAGTCTAAATACACGCCTAGTGAGCGGTATTTTTTATTTAGCTCACCCATTTTATCAATCGCAACTTGCTGCCAGTTATCGACTAGCTCGCCAGGGAAGCCTAACTTTTCTTGGAATTCAGCTTTAGCCGTATAAGGTTGGCTATGCTTCATTACACCTTCTTGTAGGCGAGGTATGACGGGATATTCTTTAAGTTCCGGAGTATCGAATTCTGCAACAGCCATTTTAGTTTGCCTTTTTGGAGTCAAGTTTTGATGCCCATTCTGCGATGTGTCGTTGTTCGCGTGGGTTGTCTACTTGGTTGCGTGTCGGACTGAAGAATACGCCCGGTGCATGTAATAATTTGCTGAATGGGAAAATAAGCATTAACAAAATAACTAAGCTCAAATGCACAATTAGAATTAAGTCATTAGGCATGGCGGTTAAACCTGCTTTAGTTGCCCAAGAAAATGTCATTAAGCCAAGCAAGAATGATTTCAGTGCAACGATGTCGGTATGTTCAACAAAGGTCATCAGCGCTCCGCTAGCACCGATAGCAATAAGTAGTAAAAGCATAAGATGATCAGAAGGCGCAGAAATGTAACGCACTCGATCAACAAAAATTCGACGTGCTAATAAGCCAGCAAGGCCAAAAAGCATCATAAAGGCAGCGTATTTACCGAATGGTTGTAAGAATACCACCCAACCCCAAACAGGTTCGGTGAAATAACGTAAATGTCTAAGTAGAACTAAAAATAATCCAAAATGAAATAACCAACCAAATAGCCAAATCCATTTATTAGACTTAAATAAACTTTCGAAGATGGTGATTTCTTTTACCATCCGAAATGCAACACCAGAACGTGTAGTAGGTGCTGGAGTAGTCGGGATTTTTAGTGGTGCGGGTGTTTTTGAGTAGATCCAGACTTTACGCGCAACAAATATTACTAATACAGCGGTAGCTATATAAAATAAAAATGCGAATGTTGCGGTTAAAACTGACATGAATAGTGAATCCTAGGTCACACATGTTTCGATAAAACATGGCGGCGACAAAAACAACTAAGTTAAAAATGAAGAGCAATACCGAGGAGTGTTAAAAACGATCCTCGGTAATAAATCTTCTTGTTTGCTAAACGCAGCCAGTTGGCTTAGGCAAACCTGCATATTTACAAGCCTGCTTTGCAGGACCATAAGGGAACAACTCATATAGATACTTGCTATTACCCTTGTCTTTACCAAGTTTTTTGCCAATTGCTTTGGTAAGTACACGTACTGCCGGAGCAATTTGATACTCTTCGTAGTACTCACGTAAGAAGTTGATAACTTCCCAGTGATTTTCGCTTAACTCAGCACCGTCTGCTGTAGCCATTGCTTCAGCTAGGTCAGGTTGCCATTGGTTAAGGTCTGCTAAATAACCTTCTTCATCAGTTTCGTAAGACTGACCATTTACTTCTAAGGGCATACGACTCTCCTAAATTTACCTAACGTTATAAAAATTTAAAGCCAAGACTGAACACTTTTATGTTCGGTCGTTAGATCTACAAAGCCGTCATAATCGATTACTTTAATTCCATCGATTACATTTCCATCATTAAGGCCACGGGCTTTGATATCGGGACCTAAGACATAAAAAGAAACATCGCTCATTGCGTTAGCAACGGCATCAGAATGTTTGGTGTTTTTCATAGCACCTATAACACCATCTTCAAATAAAAGTACTGCGCTGCCTTTAGCAGCTAAACGCAAACATGACGCTAGTGAATTGCGCTCAAAGGGAGATTTATTAACGATATGTAATGCTGACATGATTTGTTCCTGCTAAAAGCTTAATACGACATCTTGTTCGTTGATGATTTTTGATAGCTCATCTCGACCAACTACGAATAAAGAATCTTTTTCTGCCCAATCATCATCTTCATCTTCATATTTTAAAGCTTGAAGATCATCGGTTGTTAAACCACGTTCTTCTAAAGATTCTTTTTCAACATAAATCTTTTTAATATCGTAGTCACCAAGTGCACTATAAGTTTTAGAAAAGTTTTTCATGCCGATACCATCGGTATCTTGATTTTTGGTTAGTTGGTAAACACCATCATCTGCAAATACTAGGCTGATGTCTTGATCAAATGCAGCTGCTATGAGTACAACTTCTAATGATTCAAGTGCGTAGATGGTTCCGTAAGGAGCCTTACGGTTCATATAACAAAATTTCTTTACGATGCCTTCTTCTTCCATGCCTAATCTCCAAATGTAACCAGTCGATCTGACTGGATACCGGCTTCGATTAATTGTCCTAAACCAGAAATACGAAAGCCTTTGACTAAATTATTTGAGTCTTTGCCGTGACGTTTCATTTCGTCTTCATCTAGCATGCCGCGGCGTTGTGCTGCAGCAACACAAACGACTAAGTCTAAACCGTTTTTTTCTGCGAGTTCAGACCATTCGTTGGGAAGATTGCGATCATCCTGAGGCGGAACACCAAGACTGGTACCATTGTTCACACCGTCATGGTAGAAAAAGATTCGAAAGATTTCGTGACCTTTTGCTAAGGCGGATTTTACGAACTGTAATGCTGAATCAGATGCTTGATGCGTGTACGGTCCTTCGTTAATTACGATTCCAAATTTCACATAGACTCCTAATCAATTAGAAACGGATGTGAGTCGAAGCATTTAAGCTGCGACGCGCGCCACGCCAGTTATCAATATGGAATTTAGTGAAAGGTAAACCAGTTTTTTCGAAGAAACGAGGCCAACCAATACGCTCAACCCAATCATTCATGCGTTCCCAGTCTTTTGCATCATCACGGTAAGCACGAAGAATACGCTTAACGATTGCAGTCGCCTCAGGCCAACGTGGTGGGTTGTTAGGAATACCAGCAGCAACCAATTTTTGGAAAGTAGGTTTGCCACGTGCATTAGAGTGATTGCCACCAACCCATACTGCAAGTTTAGTATGTTCGGCGTCATTAATTTGCATAGGCGGACAAGGCGGGTAACAAGCACCACAACAGATGCATTTTTTCTCATCCACTTCTAATGAAGGTTTACCATTAACCATTGCAGGTCGAATCGCTGCAACTGGACAACGTGCTACCACTGAAGGTCGCTCACAAACATTAGATACTAAGTCGTGATTAATTTTTGGTGGCTTAGTGTGTTGAACATTGATAGCGATATCGCCTTGCCCACCGCAGTTAATTTGGCAACAAGAAGTTGTAATGTGTACACGGTTAGGCATGTTGTTTTCTTTGAACTCATCAATAAGCTCATGCATCATTGCCTTTACTACACCAGATGCGTCTGTGCCTGGAATGTCACAGTGCAACCAACCTTGAGTGTGCGAAATCATCGCTACAGAGTTTTTGGTTCCGCCTACTACAAATCCTTCTGACTCAAGCTTATCAATAAGTGGTTGTACTTTAGCTTCATCGGCAACCATGTATTCAATGTTGCTACGTATAGTGAAACGAACATAACCATCAGCAAATTCATCACCAATGTCACATAAAGTGCGCAGTGTAAATACGTCTAGGATACGTTGTGTACCTGCACGTACGGTCCAAATCTTTTCACCATTGTCAGCAACGTGTAGTAAAACGCCTGGGCGTGGGTGCTCGTGGTAATCCCACATGCCATAGTTTTTCCGCATCACAGGATGCATGTATTGGAATCCGTCTGGGCATCCTGATTCTATTGGTGGACGATGCTCTTGCGCCATTATGTTCTCCGCTTATATATCTTATAAAGTTGTAATTAGTTCTGATTAGCTAGCAGCTGCATGCTTTTCTTCAGACTTCTTCTGGAACCACTTTTCAGCTTCTTCGTCCCAGCCATCCATACGAATGTAAGAACTTTGACGTGGCTCAGTAACCATATTTGGATCAACGTCAACATCAACGCCTTCTAGGAAATTAACCAAGCCAATACGCTCAATCATTTCACCACAGCGTTCATGCTCTAAACCGTTCTCTGCCCAGAAATCGATAGTTTCTTCTGCGAGTTCAACAATCTTTTCATAATCTTCGTCAGTGTCGAGTTTCATGAAAGGTATGACTACGGTTCCCATTAAGTCACCAATCTTAAGAGTACGTTTACCACCCATAAGAATTGAAACACCTTTGTCATCACCAGGAGATAATGCTTTTACCATAACGTTTAAACAGTGCATGCAACGTACGCAGTCTTTGTTGTTTACATCTAAGGTGTCGTCATCTTTAAGTGCAAGCGCTTGTGTGGGGCAGCGTGTAATTACGTTATCGATTACATACTCGCGGCCTTTGCGCTTAACGAATTTTTTAACTTCTTCTTGGTCGACTTTCATGTCGTCGCGCCAAGTACCAATAATTGCAAAGTCGGCACGTTCAATTGCATTCATGCAATCATTTGGACAACCCGATACTTTAAATTTGAATTTGTAAGGTAATGCAGGGCGGTGTACGTCATCAGTAAAGTTGTTTAAAAGTGTGCGATGAATTTTCATTTCATCTGCATTAGACATTTCACAACGTGCTGCACCTACACAAGACATTCCTGTACGTACGCATGGTCCTGCACCCCCAAGATCCCATCCGTATTCGTTAATTTCATCAAAGAAGTGTTGTGTGTTATCTGTTGTAGCACCGATAAACATGATGTTGCCAGTTTGGCCGTGGAACGTTACAAGTC
>JABDMD010000182.1 GCA_013001685.1 Gammaproteobacteria bacterium
TGTGTCACTACAGTTGGTACTTAAGTTTGTATTGTCGATATATTACAGTTACTGCTCTATTAGTTAAGGGTGCTGAGGTTGATTTTGTCGGCTATATTAGCCGTTAAGCTGAGAGTAATTTTTTACACAAAATGCAATTAAGCGTGCTTTATGCCTGCCAGAGAATGTCCGCTATTGGCCGAAAGCAGACATAAATTAAACCATTCGGGGGAAGGTCATGTTGGATTCAATAATTTACAGACTTAAAATGACCGCTAACGACCTAAAGCGGACATTTAGAAATTAAATTGCACAGTAGTTAGGTGGGCGAATAATTCATCATGCTACTCACACGAAGGCTAGACACATTGTTCCTTTGTTTTTTATGTTTATACATCAATGAATCTCCATCTGCTAACAAGGCCTTAATGGATTGATGCGCATTGGGATTGTATTCAATAATACCATGTGAGAATTCAATTTTATAATCATGATTAGCTTCTCGATTGAACTTCTCTAAATTATTCTGAAACCTTAAAACAACCTCTTCAGCTTGATCTTTTGTAGTGTTGCTAAGGAGCGCAACAAACTCATCTCCTCCTATTCGGGCGAAGATATCCGATTCTCTGAATGCATTTTTCAGCTGATGGGCAAAAGTAATTAATGCTTTATCACCTTCGGCATGGCCAAACTTATCATTAATTGGTTTGAAATTATTCAGATCAAAATAAGCTAGGGAAGAAGGAAATTCATGTCGGGTACAAAAGTTTAGACCATGTTGTGCCATCATTATAAACCCTCGTCTATTTAAAAGTTTGGTGAGGTCATCTGATGTTGCCATATGCACAATTGAAAGCTCACGTTCTGCCATGAATGCAAGATCATTAAATGATGCAATTTCATCCTTATTTAGATTCCTGGGTTTATTGTCAATAATACAAAAGGTTCCCAAATTATGACCATGGAGTGATTTAAGCGGGCAACCAGCATAAAAACGAATTTTTGGCTCGTCTAAAACCAATGGGTTGTCAGCAAAGCGTTCGTCTTGCATCGTATCAGTTACAATAAATAATTCATCACCAAGAATTGCATGACCACAGAATGATATATCCCGAGGAGTTTCACTAATATCAAGACCAACACAAGACTTAAACCATTGACGATCTTTATCTACGAGGCTAACGACTGCAATAGGCACATCAAATAATTGTTTTGCCATACGCGTCAAACGGTCAAATCGTTCTTCGGGCGGAGTATCTAAGACTTTTAGTGATAGTAGCGTGTCTAGCCTAGAGTCTTCATTTTCTGGAATATCGGGTTTTTTCAATTCATTCTCCGCGCTGTATAGCTATAAAGACTAGAATGCTTGTATATCAAGCAATCTATGAGCGTATTTCTAGTTGTAGAAAATAATATCGGCAGGAACCAATTAATCTGAAGTACAAACGTTGTTATAAATAAGCGGCTAATCGATTAATCGGCTGATAATATGAATAGCCAAGTTTCCTGTTTTTTTAAGCGATTTTTTTAATTACAGGTGGCTTGCTATGTCCGCTTTGGGTACTTCTAATTTACAGTTCGATTATCTGTCAACTCAATAATGTTTTGAGAGTTTTGTTGAATCTCGTTAACTCCTATTTTCGTAATAGTATCCTGAACTTCAGGTGTTTTTGATGAAATATTTGTTGTTGCTCCTTTTTTGAATCGAAAGTCACAATAACTACATCCATCGGCAAGCGTTTGGGTGCGAGTAAGACCCCATCCAAGTGCATCGCTTAAAGCAATATCTGACATACAAATATAGGGAGCAAAAGCTGCGCCCCCATGCTTCATTGCAAAATTATAATTTCCACAATTATGGTAATTGACACCTATATCAAAATCGTCACCTTTGCCAACAAGGTACTTGATCTCAAAATCACCAAAAAGGCCTGTTTCGTGAGTACTTGCTCTCCTCAACATAATTTTTTTAACGAAATTTGAAAACATGAACTGTTTCATAAGCGAACGCTTCCATTTAGGAACGGTTTCCATTTGCAAACGAATTGCTTGATGACACAATTCCCAAGCCTCTGAAGGCGGCTTCCCATGGTTTTGCATTGCTTTATAAACTGCAAGTTCTTGAGCTGTAACAATGAGAAATGTATTCAGAACCCGCGCTCGCATCCCTTTAATGAAAGGGATTTCAGGAATTAGTTTGTTGTATTCTTCGCGCATTTCTTTTAGCAAAATACTTGTGAAATCTTTGCCGTAGCGTTCTGTCATCGGATCATTCATCACTGAACAATTCCTGTCGAAATCTTTCAGGAGCTTTTCTTTGCGCGAGCTGTAATAACCGATAATTTGATCAGACATTTGTCTACTTATTTATATAAAGCTTTTACACGACTCCTAATTTAATGCCCTTTTATATTATAAATTTGAGATATATCAATTCTTAGGAACATCAAACCTTAAATGATTAATCTATAGGTAGAGGCGATGAGAATGTCTATTCTACCTCTGATATTGTGCTTAAATAATTAGATATAAGTGAGACAAGTGGATGTCCGCTATTGTCCGAAAGCGGACATACAGAAGTAGAATTTAGGAGACATCAGATTGGAATTACAAAATAATCATAGTTTAATGTCCGCTTACGACCCAAAGCGGACATTAGGCGCAGCGCCTAAACATATTTTTAGAAAAAGCTTAGGTTAAATACTTATAAAATAAGATATGAATATAAAATCAAAAGAGCAAGTTGGGGTCGTACAATCCATCTGGCAATATGCCGTAAAATCCATGAATGGCGTGAAACTGGATCAAGCAGATTTCACCGATGGCGGTATTCTAGGGGATCGCAGCTATGCATTGATAGATCAATCAAATCAAAAAGTCGCAAGTGCTAAATTCCCTAAAAAATGGGCTAAGTTACTTGAATTAAACGCCGCCTTTGTTAAACAACCCAGCCATGATGACCAACTCCCTGCTGTCCGAGTTACCTCTGTATGCGGGCTTGATATTTTAAGTACCGATAAAAATGCAGATGAGTTGCTTTCTGATTATGTGGGTCGAGCAGTAAAATTGACCTCGTCACGACCTAATTCTGTAAGTCTAGAACGCCTAGATCCACTTGAAACTGACGAAACACTTTTAGATATCGGCGATTTAATGCTGAAAAATAAATTCTCAGACTATGCTGATATACACATATTAACTACAGCAAGTCTCCAACAACTTTCGAGCATATCACCAGGAGTACAATTTGATGAAATAAGGTTTCGTCCAAATCTAGTAATTGAAACAGATTTAGGTATTACAGGATTCGCTGAAAATGATTGGGTTGGGAAAACGGTTGTCGTCGGTGATAGCGTTCGTTTTAATATTACAGATCCTACTCCTCGATGTTCAATACCAACATTAAGCAATGGCACATTTCCTAAAGATCCTAAAGTGTTAAAAACAATTGTTGACCACAATATGCTTGAAGTCCCATTGCTCGAAAACAAAGTACTGCCATGCACAGGTATTTATGGCTTTTTAATTCAAAGTGGGGTTGTTTCTATTAATGATCCTGTTTGGATTGAATAATTATCGTATGTCCGCTATTAGCCGAAAGCGAACATACAGAATTTAAAATAAGGGGAA
>JABDMD010000021.1 GCA_013001685.1 Gammaproteobacteria bacterium
CCGCTATTGGCCGAAAGCAGACATAAAATATTTATAAAAAAATTTGAGGGAGACCCCTAATCACTTTAATTACCGACCCTGAACGGACGCATCCCCTTCTAAATCTAAATAGCCACAAGCAAGGAACTAGCGAAGAGTTTAGGCAGTACATGGAAAGCACAAATAAAAAAGCCCCATCTCATCAATTTTAGTTTATAGACGGGGCTTCCTACGGATTAATTCCGTGACATAAATCGGGGAAATTACTACGGTTCCCCTATGCACTGTGCTAATCCGCTAAGCACAGCGTAATTTTAGCCAAATATTCATGTTGATTTTTTTGATTTAAATCAATAAATATTGATATTAGAACAGCTCATTAAATAAATATTCTGAGACGCTCCTTATCACTTTAATTAACGACCCCAATCGGACTGTGGGGGATAACTGTATATGATGAGTGACCGCTATTGGCTGAAAGCAAACATTTGCATATTCAATCTTTACGCTGATGCCCCGCCTCTTTCAAACGCTCTAAATATCTCGACCATTTTTCTTCTTTATTTTTGCCTAAGTTATACAAATGATCCCAGGAAAAAATACCCGAGCTGTGGTTATCATCAAACACTAGAACCACTGCGTAGTTACCTACGGGCTCTATCGCTGTAATGTTTACATCTTCTTTGCCGACTTGCAGAACTTCTTGCCCAGGCCCGTGGCCTTGTACTTCTGCAGAAGGTGAGTGAGTGCGTAAATATTCGCAACTCATTTCAAAATGCTGGCCATCATCAAACTCTATCTCCAACATGCGAGATTTTTGATGTAACTGAATGTTTACTGGAGTTGCAATGGCCATTTCTGTAATCCTTTAAAGTATATATCTGCTGAGATCTTCATCTTTAACAAGCTCACCTATGTTCTCATCTACATATGAAGCATCTACAATAAACGACTTGCCACTTTCATCCGGTGCACTATAAGAAATATTTTCTAATAACCTTTCCATTACGGTGTGTAAGCGTCGTGCACCGATATTCTCGGTGGATTCATTTACATCATGCGCCACTTGGGCAATTTTGCGTACTCCATCTTCAGCAAAATTGAGTGAAACACCTTCAGTATTCATTAGTGCAGTGTATTGCTCTGTAAGCGAAGCATCTGGTTCTGTCAAAATGCGCACAAAGTCATCTGCGGATAATGCTTTGAGTTCTACACGAATGGGTAAACGGCCTTGTAGCTCAGGAATAAGATCCGAAGGTTTGGAAACATGGAATGCACCGGAGGCAATAAACAGAATATGATCGGTATTTACGATGCCGTACTTGGTGTTGATGGTGCAGCCTTCTACTAAAGGCAATAAATCTCGTTGCACACCTTCACGCGATACATCGGCCCCACTGGTTTGACCGCTTTTAGCGACTTTATCAATTTCATCTAAGAATACGATGCCATTTTGCTCGACACTATCTAATGCTTTGGCCTTTAATTCTTCTTCATTAACTAATTTATGCGCTTCTTCTTCGGTGAGGGCCTTCATGGCCTCTTCGATGCGCATTTTGCGGGTTTTCTTTTTGCCGGTATTGAGATTTTTGAACATCCCTTGAAGCTGATCCGCCATTTCTTCCATGCCTGGCGGAGTCATAATTTCTACACCTACGGGCATTGCCGCTAGATCAATTTCAATTTCAGTATCGTTGAGATCGCCTTCGCGAAGTTTTTTGCGGAATTTCTGTCGCGTCTCACTATTATTATAATCCGGCTTATCTTCTGATAATGGATCTACACGTGAAGGAACTAGAATATCTAGAATACGTTCTTCTGCCGCTTCTTCTGCGCGAAAACGTACTTTCTCTTTTTCAGATTCGCGCGCCATTTTTACTGCGGTATCTACCAGATCACGAATAATTGAATCAACTTCTTTGCCGACATAACCCACTTCGGTAAATTTTGTGGCTTCTACTTTTATAAATGGCGCATTAGCTAGTTTTGCTAAGCGACGGGCGATTTCAGTTTTACCAACACCTGTAGGGCCAATCATAAGAATGTTTTTAGGTGTAACTTCTACCCGTAGTTCTTCCGGTAACTGCTGACGGCGCCAACGATTGCGCAGCGCAATGGCTACTGCACGTTTAGCTTCATCTTGACCGACGATGTGTTTATCGAGTTCTTGTACGATTTCTCGTGGTGTCATGTTTGACATGGAATTCTATTCTGTCCGTTATTGTTTTTTATTGATTTATAATTCTTCGATCGAAATGCTGCTGTTAGTGTAGATACAGATATTGGCCGCGATGTTTAAAGATTTTTCTACAATCTCTTTTGCACTAAGTTCAGTATTCTCATACAGCGCGCGTGCTGCAGCTTGTGCATATGGTCCGCCTGAACCAATAGCAACCAGTGCATCTTCTGGTTCAATCACGTCACCATTACCGGAAATGATTAACGATGCAGTTTCATCTGCAACCGCGAGTAAGGCTTCTAACCTACGTAACATGCGATCGGTTCGCCAATCTTTGGCGAGCTCAACCGCTGCACGAGTAAGTTGGCCGTTGTGTTGTTCTAATTTGGCTTCAAAACGTTCGAACAATGTGAACGCATCTGCAGTACCACCAGCGAAACCTGCAATTACTTTATCTTTATAAAGGCGACGGATTTTTACCGCATTGCCTTTCATAATAGTGTTGCCTAGTGATACTTGGCCATCACCGCCGAGCGCTACTTTGCCATTACGACGTATCGATACAATCGTGGTCATTTGAATTGTTCCATAGATGATGAGAAGTGATTATTTATAGAAATGCATTCTCAAACATAATATATGGGAACGCTATAACCCTTTTTCAATGGAGCAGATTGCAGCCAGATTTTAGAAACGCGATTAAAAGTGAGGTTTAATCGTCTTTAGGGAAGGAATTTTCGATGAAGTCGGCTTGTGTATCGGATTTTTCAAATTTCTTTGCACGTGGGTGGGCTTTGTCATACACCTGAGCAAGATGTTGAAAATCGAGATGGGTGTATATTTGAGTGGTACTAATATCGGCATGGCCTAACATTTCTTGCACCGCTCTCAGATCACCACTCGACTCTAGTAAGTGACTCGCAAAAGAATGGCGCAACATATGTGGATGTACATGTTTATCTAAACCCTGCTCTCTACCAACTTGTGCCATGCGTTGCTGCACCGCACGAGGAGATAAACGTTTACCGCGATTATTGATAAACACGGCTAGTTCACCTTCAGCCACTATATTAGGACGCGCTTCTAGCCATCTATTTAGGGCTTTGCATGCATTGGAGCCGATCGGCAAATAACGAGTTTTATTGCCTTTACCTAAAACTTGCACCTGTCCTTGAGCGAGATCAATGGCATCGATATTTAAATTTACCATTTCCGCTAAACGCAACCCAGATGAATACATAAGTTCCATCATTGCGTAATCACGTAGCTTAAGTGGGTTTTGCGGCCCTTCATTTAATAGACGATTAATTTCATCTACGTCTAATAGATTGGGTAACTTTTTCTGAATGCTAGGCCCGCTGACATCGACAACTGGATTGTTTTCGATTAATTGTTCACGTTGCAAAAAGGTATAAAAACCTCTAATCGCACTTAGTGAACGATGCAAGCTTCTTGCTGAAACACCACGCCTACGTCGTGAACCTGCATAATTGCGTACATGTAAGCTATCTACATCACTACAATCATTGACATTGACTGCATTAATGAATTCTATAAATTGAAGAAGATCTCTTTTGTAGCTATCTAGCGTAGCTGGAGAGTAGCGACGTTCATCTTTAAGATAACGCAGGTACCGTTGAAAAAGTTTTTGCGTGTGCTGCTGCCCAACTTCTGGGCTAGTAACTACTGCCATAAACACACCTGGGTTTATAAACCTGACTAAATAAAATGCAACGTTAGCATTTATTTATAGTGTTTGTATATTTTTATAGTTTTTTTGCTAGATAAAGCGAACGCAATTTAAGTTAATTGGTATTACTTAACTTAATGATCAAAATAAAACAGCGCTTTCTTTAACTTTTAAACTGCAGCTGGAGTGTATTGCTGTAGTTTAGATCCAAGAATTTCACCCAAGTTGCCCAAAAACAAAGTTCCCATGCCATTTTGAAAACGATTAGCATCGGTACTGCCTAAGAACAACACACCGAGCTGATCATTTTTCTTTAATGCTACTGCAGTTGCTGAGCGAATTGGTTTTTTTTCTTTTTCGTTATCAAACACGTATTCAATTTGGCGCTTGGTGAGAAACGCTACACCACGGCGGCGGCTAGAGAATAAATCTTGTATGAGCTTGGACTTTTGCAAAGATTTCCCCATTGCTTTGCAATCTTTAACAGTGGTTTCTGGTAACGAATCAAATAAGCGCAGATTTACTTTTGTGCCAGGAAAATCCGCATGCATTAAGTCGTGAATACCGCTGAGCGTTTCATCAAAGCCTCGAATGGATACTAAACCAAGTGTGATGGCATGTAGGCGATGACTGACCTTTTCATTATCTTTTGCAACTTTGATGAGCTGATGTAGCTTTTGATCAAGCTCTTTGTTTTTATTACGTAATAGCTCGACTTGACGCTCTACCAATGAGACCGCCACACCTGTTTCATGTGGAATGGCCAAGGTTTCTATAAGATCAGCGTGATGCGTAAAGAAATCACTATGCGTGCGTAAGTAACGCGCTACCTGCTCACGTGTAATCTTGGCTTTTTGTGTCGGGACTTCTGCTGTAGTGGATACTTTAGGCTTGGTCTGCGTTGTCATAAGTTAAGGCTCCCCTCAAAACTAAATTGTGCGGGTCCAGTCATTAGTACTGGAGCAGCATTGTTTTCACACTCTATTTGCAAGCTTCCACCAGGCAAGTCTACGGTTACATTTTTATCAAGCAGACCTTGTGTCTGCCCAACTGCAACTGCAGCACATGCACCGGTGCCACAGGCACTGGTTTCACCCACGTGTCTTTCAAATACACGCAAAGCGATGTGTTGCGGGTTCAAAACCTGCATAAAGCCTATATTGGCTTTGTTTGGAAACATCGAGTGCTTCTCTAGTTTGGGGCCTAAAATTTCTACAGGTGCATTATTAATATCATTTACCTGCAGTACTGCGTGCGGATTGCCCATTGAAACCGCTCCAATCTTCACTTGCTCACCATCCACATCGATTTCATAACTCGATGCCTGTGTGCTCACTGAAAATGGAATTTTTTCAGGTTCAAAAATGGGTGCGCCCATGTTCACAGTAACCATATCGTCTTCACGAAGGTAAATTTGATATACACCACTCATTGTTTTGATGTTTATCGAAGTTTTATTTGTTAATCCATTCAATGCAAGAAACCTTCCGACACAACGTGCTCCATTTCCGCATTGCTCAACTTCCTCTCCATTGCTGTTGTAGATTTGATAATTGAAATCAACATCTGCGTCCATTGCAGAATCTATGACTAAAACTTGATCGCAGCCTACACCTAATTTTCGATCTGCAATCCAACGAATTTTTTCGCTAGAAAGTTGCAGGTCTTGATTCACAGCATCGAAGACGACGAAATCATTACCTAATCCGTGCATTTTTGCAAATCGAAATTTCATAGCAGACCACTAAATAATTATGGCTTTATGGTAGTAAAAAATTGTTAATTAAACCTATTCGTTAAGAATGCTCTTTAGAGCACTACAAACCTTACTTCATTAAGCGAACATACTCTTTGTAAATACACTTATCCATAATTGTTAAGATGTTTTCTTTGCATGCCCGATTAGCGCTATCTATATCAACAACACCTTCTTGTAACCACAATGCGCTGACTTTTTTGTCTATACATTGCTCGGTTAGTTCCGCTATAAACTTTGGTGCTCGAAATACATTCACTAAATCCACCGCAAATGGAACTTCCAGCAAAGAAGCATAAGCTTTTACACCAAGCACTTCACTCACTGCGGGTCGAACTGGAATGATTTCAAAACCAAACTCTTGCATGTGTTTTGCTACGCGATGGCTGGGTCGATCCGGTTTTGGTGATAACCCTATTACTGCAATGCTTTCAATTCGCTTAAAAAGTGCGATTAATTCTTCATCACTCGGGAGGCTATAAATATTCTCGGTTTGTTGATCCACTATAAGTATCCGTAAATAAGCATGTGCCGGTCGCTTACGACATCTATGTTCATGCTATCTAATCCTGCATTATTAATCTGTGTGCGCACCTCATCCGGCGTAAAGGCCGCTAATAAAGAGTTATAAAAATCTTTACGTAAAATTTCTGGTTCCTTGTTCGCATATTGATCAACTAAATCACTTGCTCCTTGTGATGAGTCAGGACGAAATAAATCACATACATAAACTGCTGTAGTGTTGGTCGCAAATTGCTTAATGATTGACCATAAATGTTGAGGCTCATGCAAGTGATGTAACAAGCTATTGGAAATAATTGCATCGTAAAATTCATTTTCAAAAGTGCAATTTGGTAATTGTTGATGATGCAGTGTTATACGTTCGCTTAAAGATTCTTCTTTAATAAGAATCTTAGCTTGCTTGAGCATTTCTTCTGCTCCATCCACTGCATCAATTTTGCAGCCAGGATATTGATGTGCAAAACGTACGGTAACATCACCCGAACCACAACCTAGATCGAGTACATTTTGTAGTGGCAGATCATTCGGAAAGATTTGACTGAAGTTTTCAATTATAGATTGATGCGCAGCTTCAAAATCTGCGTTTGAATAGGCAAGCACCTGCTCAGGATCATTCATGAGTTCCGGTTCAGGTATTCTCTCCATTACGCTCTATATTCGTTAATCAGGAATAATTTCATTAGCCAACAGTTGATCAAAAGTTTCACGCATTCGTATTAAATGGGCTTGGTCACCATCCACTAATATTTCTGCTGCGCGCAAACGAGTGTTGTAATTGCTCGACATTACAAAGCCATATGCGCCTACCGCATGCACAGCAAGCAAACTGCCTTCATGTATAGATAAGTCTCGCTTTTTGCCCAGGAAGTCGCCTGTTTCACACACTGGGCCGACAACATCATATTTGGTCGTTTGGCCATCTGTTTTTTCTACCGTAGAGATGTCATGCCAGGCTGTATATAAAGAGGGACGCAGTAAGTCATTCATAGCTGCATCTACCAGTGCAAAGTTTTTATCACTAATGCTCTTTATATGTTCAACTCGTGTGAGCAATATTCCAGCATCACCGACGATGGAACGTCCAGGCTCGATAAAAATTTCCACATCACGACCTTTCATAAAGGGTGCTAGCACATCTGCATATTGCTGCATAGTCGGTGGTTGTTCGGAATTCTCATAGCGGATGCCCAAGCCTCCGCCCACATCTATGTGCTTAAGCTGTATGCCAGCATCAGATAATTGATCTACCAGTTTATATATTTTCTCATAACAGGATTGAAAAGGGTTTAAATCCAATAGTTGTGAGCCTATATGACAATTCACTCCCACCGCATCTAGATGACTACATTTTGCAATTTGCTGATAAATTTCCAGCGCATCATTTATATCTACACCAAACTTATTTTCTTTTAAGCCGGTAGATATATAAGGGTGCGTTGTGGCATCGACATCTGGATTGACCCGCAAGGAGACATTCGCATAAATATCCATTTCACTTGTGATGGCATCTAAACGTTGCAACTCTGCAGTGGATTCAATATTGAAACAATCGATCCCCATCACCAATGCGCGACGAATTTCGTCTGAGCGCTTGGCCACTCCAGAAAACACAACTTTTTTAACATCACCGCCAGCACGAATAACTCGCTCCAACTCACCAATGGAAACAATATCGAAACCCGCTCCTAATTTTGCTAGCAGATTCAACACCGCCAGATTGGAGTTCGCTTTTACTGCATAGCAAATCCGCGATGGCCATTGGCTTAAAGCATTTTTATAAGCACGATAGTTAGCTTCAATTGCTGCTTTTGAATACACATAGCAAGGCGTGCCATAGGCATCTGCCAACTCTCGCAAGTTCACATCTTCTGCATGCAAAAGATTATTTTTATATTCAAATGCGTTCATGGCTAGTTACACCAAAAATATTAATCAAGTATGGATAATTGTTTAAGAAAAAGGTTTCAAAAAGAGTTATATTTTTGACTTTTCTTTTGAAGTTTTTTCTGGTTCATTTTCTGGCAGGTATAAATCGCCTGTTTGCCCACATGCGGAAAGGAGCAAAATGCTGCCTAGTAAAATTACTAGAAGAAACGCAAGAAAATATGGTTTGAGGTGTAACATCTATATACTCTGTATTTCGCTGCTATTGTATAGACCATTCCAGCTACAAGAAACATATAAGTATGTCACTTGCCACAATTCAAATTGAAACTCAAAATGATCCTGATTGTGCAGTAATCTGGTTACACGGTTTGGGTGCAAATGGCTATGATTTTGAACCTATTGTGGCTGAGTTAAATTTACCTGCTTCTGTGAAAGCCAAGTTTATCTTTCCTCATGCGCCAGTTCAGGCTGTCAGCTTAAATAATGGTATGCAGATGCCAGCTTGGTATGACATTTATGGCCTAGAGAAGGACAGCAAGGAAGACACCGCGGGTATTAAAAAGATAAGCGAAGAAATTAACGCACTTGTACAGCAAGTGATTGACGATGGTATTGCCGCAAATAAAATTGTCTTAGCGGGCTTTTCGCAGGGCGGCGCACTTACTTTATATACAGGACTTAGCTATAAACAGCGATTAGGAGGATTGCTTGCTTTGTCTTGCTATTTGCCTATGCGCGATCAACTGGAAAATTTTGCCAAAGATACGCAACGTGATCTACCAATCTTTATGGCTCATGGCACCTATGATGATGTAGTGGCCCACGCCTTTGCAAGGTTAGCCCAAGAATTACTAGAGACACAAGGCTTTAAGATTGATTGGCATAACTACCCCTGCGCGCACACCGTGTGTGCGGAAGAAATTCAAGATATACGAAATTTTCTAATTCAGTGTTGGCAGTAGCTATTTAAATTCGCTCTAGCTAAATTCCTTAAGGCGTTCTTTTGCTAATTTAATTTGCGCAATTACCTGAACAGGTGATGTTCCGCCATAAGTATTTTTTGATGCGACCGAACCTTCAACCGACAGAATATTAAACACATCGTCAGATATAGATGGGCTGAATTTCTGTAATTCATACAAATTTAATTCATCTAATTTTTTCTTCTGCTCAATTGCATATTTAACCGTCTTGCCCACCACCTCATGTGCATCACGAAACGGGACTTTCTTTTGAACAAGATAATCCGCAAGATCAGTAGCTGTCGCATAGCCTTGTTGCGCTGCATGTAGCAATACTTCTCGATTGACTTTGATATGTGGAATCATATTAGCAAAGGCCACCACACAATCATGCACTGTATCTACCGTATCAAATAAAGGTTCTTTGTCTTCTTGATTATCTTTGTTATAGGCTAGCGGCTGACTCTTCATCAGTGTTAGCAGTGCAAACAAATTTGCATACACGCGCGCGGTTTTACCACGTACCAATTCAGGCACATCGGGATTCTTTTTCTGCGGCATGATTGATGAACCGGTACAAAAACGATCCGGCAAATCGATAAAATTAAATTGTGCAGAAGTCCATAAAACTAGCTCTTCTGCAATACGTGACATATGCGCAAACAAAATTGCACCAAAGGCACAAAACTCGATAGCAAAATCTCGATCACTTACCGCATCCAAACTATTATGACTGGGTGTAGCGAAATTTAATTTTTTTGCAACGAATTCTCTATCCAGCGCAAAACTGCTACCCGCAAGTGCAGCTGAACCTAGTGGCATCACATTTACACTGGCACGACATTGCTGTAGTCGCACACGGTCTCTGAAAATCATTTCAAACCATGCCAGCATGTGGTGCCCAAATGTAATCACCTGTGCTACCTGCAAATGCGTAAAGCCTGGCATGATGGTCACACTTTCTTGTTCAGCGAGAGCCAGAATGGCTTGTTGTAGTGCTTCAAGTCGCTGATCGATTTCATCAATTGCATCTCTAAGATAGAGTCGTACATCGGTAGCAACTTGGTCGTTACGAGATCTACC
>JABDMD010000086.1 GCA_013001685.1 Gammaproteobacteria bacterium
CACCTAATTCTTCAGCTGTGTTGTATAAAATTCCGCGGCGTAAACGTGAGCATAGTGAGCAAGTTGTTTTTCCAGGTGCAATTTTCTTTTTAACAATACTATAGGTATCTTTTTCTATTACACGGTATTCAACATCCAATGCATCAAGGTAATTTGGTAATACATGTTCTGGGAAGCCAGGTTGTTTTTGATCTAAATTTACCGCGATTAACTCAAACTTGATTGGTGCAACAGGTTGGAGTTGCATAAGCATATCTAACAAAGTATATGAGTCTTTGCCTCCAGACAGACACACCATAATACGATCACCATCATCAATCATATGGTAATCAGCAATGGCTTTACCGGTTTGTCTTCTTAACTGTTTTTGCAGTTTTATAAATCTTTGAGAGTGCATAATTGATATCTTACGTGAAAATGATAGAAATATTATTCAGGTTTTTCGTTTTCATCTGGATCATTGTCTATTTTATTCCAAGCATCACCAATAAAAGGGTCTTCCTCTTCCTCGTTTTCCCACGCGTAACTTTTTGCAGGGGGAGTAGGGTCGTAATTTCGAAACAATACCGCGCAAATAGCACCGAGCCCTCCGCCCCAAAGGTGAGTTTCAAAAGATACGCCGGGTTGATGAGGGAATACCCCCCAAATCATCGTGCCGTATAAAAAGAACACTAAAAGTGACAGTGTGATGGCAAGTCGATCTCTACGTAAAATGCCAACTACAAATATAAAAGCCATGAAACCATAAGTTAAGCCGCTAGCGCCAAAGTGGTAAACCGGTCGTGCAGTGAACCACACACCAAGCTCAGCTAACAGCCAAACCGCTGCTAAAACAATCCAGCATGAACGCGGATAGCCATATAAAAGTGCTGTACCAAGAATAAGTAATGCAGGAGTGTTGGATATGAGATGTTCAAATGAAGCATGAATGAGTGGGGCGGTAACTACACCAATTAAGCCTAATAATTCTTGAGGATGTACTCCAAGCTTAAAGGTATGGAGGTTTGTAAAATACTTTATCAGTTCGATAATCCATAGAATAATTACATAACTTAAAACAATAAAAAAAGCTTTTTTCAATTTCAGAACATCATTGGGCGAAGATTGTGTAGAAGGAATGCTTAACATAGAGTTTTATTGATAAATCGTAGTTAATTTATGAATATCTAAACATAATAAATTAGAAGTCTGTCACTTAATTTGAGATTTAGCTGGTTCAGACTTTGTACTGATATATAACCATATCTATTTAGTTTATCGTATCGTATAGCACAATTATCCTTGATAGCGGTTAGTAAACTTGCGGATCGAGTCGATAAGGTTCATGGTCTAATAACTACGATATTTTGACTAGAGGCTAATATCATGATCTTTCTTGGCATTAGAGTACAAGATGTACTTAGTAAAACGCATGGAAATATTATCGAAGTGATTAAGTGTGGAAACATTATAGAGAGTTTTCGCATCCAATTAGATAGTGGCCAAATTGTCACGCGCAGTCGTGATGAATTATTTATGAAGGAAAAAAGAAAACCTTTGTTCATGCATCTAGCATGGGATGCTGATAAGGAAGTAATTGAAACTTAGTGTCAGATCTAAGGTAGCTCAAGATTTGAGGACTTCACATTTATTTCGGTAAGTTTTTCTTCCTGAAAATCCAATTGCAAAAACCAATAGGTTTCACCTTTATCATCATAGGTGATATTCCAACGATCAGCTGCAAGTAGTCTATTCTGATAATCAGAATTGTTGATTGCGCGCAAATCTATAATTCCATCACCTGAGCTATCTTGCGTGGAAATATAATATGCTTGCAGTTCTCGCAGGCTTTCAACTACTGCTGTTTTGTTATCGCCGATATTTAAGCTTTTGAAACTACCACTGTTAAATGTTTGGCTTTTAATTTGTTTTATTAGGTCTTTAGATTTGCTGCTTGCGTATTCATAAAATAACTTAACCGCATTGTTTTTAATTTCGTCTAACTCTGAATCTTTGTGATAGTGGTGTAAGCCCAATGCGCCATCAATTCTTTTTGTTTTTGCGCCACTTTTATGTAGTGGAAAATCCGCTGCGCTATTAGAATTCGGGCCGTATGGCCAATAAGCTACTGCTCTGTATTTTTTGGCATTAGTGCGTATTAAATCTACAAACTCATTTGAGGACATGCCTTCAGGTGGTGTAATGAGTTGATGTGTTACATCAGCTTTATTCTTATTTAGAAATGCTTCTCTATCAGCTTTGTAAGTTGAGCTGCCAGAATTTTCTGGATCATATTGAAAAGCAAAGCCTTGTAGTGAATATTGATTTTTGATTGATTCTTCAGTGTAGTTGCCACACTCATGAATGAAGGTGCCACAATGTTTGAACTTATCTGTCCAGGTGAGATTTCTGCAGGCCAATGTGGTACAGAGCTCCACTCCTTTTTCTACTTTTTTGTCTGATTGGGTTGCGCATGAATGGCTTAGCATGATGATCAAGGTGAGCGCGGTGAGTTTAAATATTATTATTAATTTTCTTAGCATGGCTTATATTATATTCACGATAAAAATTTAGTACATACGTATTTTTATGTTCGTTTAGGCTGCAATAAATTGCATTAGTTCGATACTAATTATTTCTATCGTAATTTGTGTGCTCTAAATTTACGGCCCTTAATCTTACCTTCAGAAAGTATTTTCAGGGCTTGCTTAGCAATAGGGCGTTCGATTGCGACATAAGAATAATGATCAAAAATATCAATTTTGCCAATTTGTTTGCCTGGAAGAGACTTATTTGCAGTTAACGCCCCTAAAATATCACCTGCACGTACCTTTTCTTTGCGGCCACCGTTAATGCATAAGGTTACCATCGGTGGGCTGAGTTTAAAATTTTCTCTAGCCTTTAGTGTGGAGGGTTTTTCAATAGTAACTGGAGCTTTTTGGTAATCTTCAATGGCAGTTACTTTGCGAATTTCAGAAGTCGTAAATAAACTTAGCGCTAAGCCAGTGCTACCTGCACGACCTGTGCGACCAATACGATGTATATGAACTTCCGGTTCTGGAGAGATCTCAAAAACAATCACCGCATCCAAATCTTTAATATCTAGACCGCGTGCGGCTACATCTGTTGCCACTAGGATTGAGGTGCTTTTATTTGCGGCTTGCACGAGTACTTGATCGCGTTCTTTTTGTTCTAGACCGCCATGTAAGGCTAAAGCGTGAAACCCTTTTTTCCATAAATCGTCCGCTAATTCTTGGCATTGTTGTTTGCGATTGCAAAACACTAAGCTGGATTCAGGACGGTAGTGTTCTAATATTGCCGCAAGTGTTTTAGTGCGTTCACCTTTTTGTATTTCATAAAAAACTTGTTTAATTTTTGCATTGTCATGCAAACTTTCTACGCGGATATCAATTGGTTCTTTCTGGATTAAATTACTAATGTTTTTTATTTCATCTGGGTAGGTTGCGGAAAATAATAAGGTTTGCTTAACTTGCGGTGTTTTTTTAATTACACTTGTTATATCTTCTAAAAAACCAAGATCTAGCATGCGATCAGCCTCGTCTAATACCAGAACTTTTAGTGCGTTAAGCTTTAAGCTGCCTTTTTGTAAATGTTTGAGTAAGCGACCTGGTGTTCCTACAACAATATGTGGATTACGTTCCAATGAAGCTAATTGTGGGCCAAGTGGTTTGCCTCCGCACAGAGTAAGAATGTTTGTATTTGGAATAGCGCGAGCGAGTCGACGTAGTTCTTTGCTGACTTGATCTGCGAGTTCTCGAGTGGGGCAAATTACTAATGCTTGTGTTTGGTAAGTTTGAGGCTCAAATTTATCCAGAATTCCAATAGCAAAGGCTGCGGTTTTACCGCTACCGGTCTTGGCCTGCGCGAGTACATCTTTGCCATCTAATATATGCGGTAGGCTTTGTGCTTGGATTGGAGTCATGAGCTGATAATCCAAGGACTCAATATTTTCGAGCATCACAGATTGTAAAGGTAGAGAAGAGAAAGTATTAGTAGTCACAGCTGCCTGTTTTTATCCGAATAATGAGTGGCTTTAGCGGTATTTAGTTGAGCCCCTTTACGGTTTAAAACGTAGTTTCATAGTACCAATGTCTTATCTGACATCCATCATTCCTTGTGTACTAAAAACATAATTGGCGCTATCACTGTAATGCCGTAAACAACATAGCATTACAGCGATTTATTTGTTGCTAAATATGGCCACGAATAAAAAAATCCCTAGTCAAATTGGGTTAGACGTCGCCTCGATAGTTGTATGTTTTATAGAATATTATTCTGCTATATTCCGCGGCCCTTCATGTTGTTAAATTCCCATAGGTAATTGATGTTTCAGCTCGGTTGCGCAAGTCGCGCATGTTTTCAAAATGAGCTTTTGTCTGGCTTAACGGTTGCGTTGGCGCTTGTGCCAGAAGCTGTAGCTTTTGCATTTGTAGCAGGTGTTGACCCTTTGGTGGGGCTGTATGCAGCTTTTATGGTGGGGCTGTTGGCGGCTATTTTTGGTGGTCGCCCAGGAATGATTTCTGGTGCTACGGGTGCTATGGCGGTTGTGATGGTGGCTTTGGTAGCTGAACACGGTGTCGAATATCTATTCGCTGCGGTTGTGCTTACCGGTATGTTCCAAATGTTAGCAGGCGTATTACGGCTAGGTAAGTTCATTCGTATAGTGCCTCATCCCGTAATGTTGGGGTTTGTGAATGGTTTAGCTATTGTGATTTTTTTAGCACAGCTGCAACATTTTCAAATCACTTCGCCTGAAGGAATAAAAGAATGGTTAAGCGGAAATGCCTTGGTAGTTTTTGCTGGATTAATTGTTCTTACCATGGCAATTATTCATTTTTTACCGAAGCTCACCGGAAAATTTCCAGCTGCATTAGCCGCTATTATAGTCGTTAGCTTACTGGTCATTGGCTTGCAGTTGGATACAGCAACCGTAGGCGACTTAGCTAGTATTGAAGGTGGTTTCCCAACATTCCATATTCCAGTCGTACCTTTTAGCCTTGAAACGCTGATTATAATTTTACCTTATGCGTTTATTCTTGCAGCGATTGGCCTGATTGAGTCATTGCTTACCTTAACCTTAATCGATGAAGTTACAAATACACGTGGGCGCGGGAATCGAGAGTGTGTAGGACAAGGCATTGCCAATACTGTAACGGGGTTGTTCGGGGGTATGGGGGGGTGTGCGATGATCGGGCAGAGCATGATTAATATTAACTCTGGTGGTCGACAACGATTATCAGGTGTAGCCGCCGCAATTTTCTTACTAACATTTATTCTGTTTGCATCGCCTTTAATTGAGCGCATTCCAATGGCAGCACTGGTGGGAGTTATGTTCATCGTAGTGTTTGCGACCTTTGAATGGTCTAGTTTGCGCATCATACGCAAGATTCCGCTAACCGATGCTTTTGTTCTTGTACTGGTTTCAGCAGTTACTGTGTTTACTGATCTAGCTATAGCAGTTGTAGTAGGTGTGATTGTTTCGGCGTTGGCCTTTGCTTGGGAAAATGCTAAACATATTAATATCAAAACTTATGATGATGAGAAGGGCTCACGTATACATGAACTCAATGGGCCGCTATTTTTTGGTTCAGTAAAAAACTTTTTGGAAATGTTTCATCCTGAAGATGATCCAGATGATGTAGTGATCGAATTTCAAAACTCGCGAGTCGCAGATCATTCGGCGATTGAAGCTATTGACACCTTGGCAGAAAGATATATCAAAGCAGGTAAAGCTTTACATTTACGTCACCTAAGTGATGAGTGTCGGCATTTACTCAAAAAGGCAGGTGATCTCGTAGAAGTGAATGTATTAGAAGATCCTCGCTATCATGTAGCTGATGATCAAATCGCTTAGATTTTTCTTAATCTATGGTGGTAGAGCTACCATCTCATTATGAATACCTCTGTGCTTACTGTGCTGTTAGTTACTTTCATCGGTTCATAATTTTTGCATAGTTTCACTCGACGTTTTAGCCACAAAACTTTATAGTACGCTGCGTTTTAAACGCTTGTTCATCTACTTCTGCAGGAATATTTCATTGATTACTACCGCAAACATCACCATGCAATTTGGTGCCAAGCCATTATTTGAAAATATTTCAGCTAAATTTGGTGATGGAAATCGCTATGGCTTAATTGGAGCCAACGGCTGTGGTAAATCCACCTTTATGAAAATCTTGGACGGTAGCCAGGTGCCTACATCAGGCAATGTTTCTATTACCCCTAATGAACGTCTAGGTAAGTTAAGTCAGGATCAATTTGCTTTTGAAGAATTCTCAGTGATTGATACCGTGATCATGGGCCATCAGCAATTATGGGAAATTAAACAAGAGCGCGAGCGTATTTATTCCTTGCCAGAAATGTCTGAAGAAGACGGTATGAAAGTGGCAGACTTAGAAGTGCAGTTTGCAGAGCTGGATGGTTACAGTGCGGAAAGCCGTGCTGGAGATTTATTGCTTAGTGCTGGCATAGAGTTAGAATTTCACAATGGACTAATGAGTGAAGTTGCACCTGGTTGGAAATTGCGAGTGTTATTGGTGCAAGCGCTATTTTCCGATCCAGATATTTTACTTCTCGACGAGCCAACTAATAATTTAGACATTAATACGATTCGTTGGTTAGAAAGTATATTAAACGAACGCAAAAGCACCATGATTATTATCTCGCACGATAGACACTTTTTAAATGCTGTATGTACGCATATGGCGGATATGGATTTTGGCGAGCTGCGTGTATATCCGGGAAACTATGATGACTTCATGATTGCATCTACAGCTGCGCGCGAACGCATGCAGTCTGAAAATGCTAAGAAGAAGGCGCAGATTGCAGATTTACAACAATTTGTTAGTCGTTTCTCGGCGAATGCATCAAAAGCCCGTCAGGCAACTTCGCGTGCTAAGCAAATAGAAAAGATTCAACTTGATGATATCAAACCTTCAAGTCGTCGCAGTCCATTTATTCGTTTTAACCACGAGAAAAAAATACATCGTAATGCCTTGACTATAGAAGGCCTTGGTCATGGTTTTGATGATGAAGAACTTTTTAATGGCGGGGAAATGATTATAGAAGCCGGTACTCGTATGGCTGTTATTGGTGAAAATGGTGTTGGTAAATCAACTTTTCTGCGTTGTTTAATGAATGAGCTTGAGCCTAATCAAGGAACAATTAAATGGTCTGAAAATGCAAGCTTAGGTTACTGCCCTCAAGATACCAGCAATGAGTTCGAGGGGAATATGAACTTATTTGACTGGATGGCTCAGTGGAGAAAACCTAAACATGATGATGAGGCTGTACGCGGTACACTCGGTCGCCTCTTGTTTTCTTCAGATGATTTTAAGAAGCAAGCTAAAGTGTGCTCGGGTGGTGAAAAAAATCGTTTGTTGTTTGGAAAATTAATGCTCTCTAATGCCAATATTTTGTTATTGGATGAACCTACTAATCACCTTGATATGGAAAGTATTGAGTCTCTAAACCTTGCACTCGAGCATTACGAGGGTACATTAATATTTGTCAGTCATGACCGTGAATTTGTTTCATCACTGGCTAATTGCATCGTGGAAATAAAAGATCAGCAAATGAACTTATTCCATGGCAATTATGAAGAATATCTAGCTAGCCAAATACAGGCCGAACAAGCTGTTAATGGCTAGTATTGCACTTCGAGTTTGATTTATAAGCTGGCGTGAAACTCTTTGTGTAATCTACGTGCCTGCATAGGCCACTTGTCTCGTTTTACTCGGCCTTTATAAGTCTTAAGTTTGCTATCTAT
>JABDMD010000031.1 GCA_013001685.1 Gammaproteobacteria bacterium
CTATATGATGATTTCAAATCTCATAAGTTATCCGGTGAATGGAAGATTCCAAAGGAATACAAAAGAGAATTAGCAAGAGCAATACTTTTCTTGAAGGCTGACTTTGAATACTTATGGCCTAAAAAGACAGGAATAAGAGCATGTGCTAAAGATGGCTTTAATTTACTTACGCTTGGTCTTTTTGCTAGCGAACCTAGCGGCCTGGATAAAAATACATGGCCATTTGCAAATGCAACGGATTTAGAATCTGCTAATAAAAGTCCACCTTATTTACATAACTGCGAATGACCGCTATTGGCCTAAAGCAGACATATACAGATTAACCACTATATTAAATATAAAAGCAAAATTGATCGAATATCACAGTGAACACCCAGAACAATGAAAATTCAATTTCAACGTATGTCAAAAAGCACTTTGATTTTCTAGTCGATGATTATGGCTTCGAATATCACCCAACAGGCTTAGGATATAAAAAGGATGATCTAGAGATAGAATTTTTTCACAGGAAAGGTGAGATGGATATCGTTCTTTTATCCGTCGTGAAGATGTTATTTTTAAGCCATATGTATCTAGATTGTTTGAGTTATTGAGCATAATTCAGAGGCAAGAGAATGAAAAAATAGAATTACCACATGATTTCCCTGAATACATAATTTCAATGGAAGATGTAGATAAAGCCTTATCGTTCTACTCAAGTTTGGCTAAAAAGTATTGTAAAGAACAATTCAATGGTGATTTTTCTTTGTTTGAAAAAATTCATTTAGAGCGAAGAGAACGTGTCTAATCGAGAGTTAATATTTTACATCAAATTGCTGTGGCATTTTTCATATTGAATATCAATTTTCAAAACTGCATTAATAACCGCTATTGGTTGAAAGCAGACACTAAGTGAAATAGGGATTGTTTAATCGCTTATATGAACCTGGATAGTGCATTCAGTTTGAAATTTTGTTGTAGCTTTTATTATGCTACTTTCGACTTATCTATAAGCCAGCCTTTTATTACTTCTTGTAACTGGTCTTGGGTATAGGGCTTGCTTATAAAGTCATCCATACCTGATGCAAGGCAACGTTCTCGGTCACCATCTAATGCATTCGCAGTTATTGCTATGATTGGAATTCGCTTTTCAGATTTTCTGCGGATTTCCTCAATACGCATATATCCTGCTGCAGTGAGTCCATCGACTACTGGCATTTGAACATCTAATAGAACCAGGTCGAATAAAACCTGTTTAAAAGTATCAATTGCTTCATGCCCATTGTTCACTAAGGTAATAGAGTAGCCTAAGTTTTCAAGCATACCGATTGCTACTTCCTGGTTAATAGGATTATCTTCTGCTAATAAAATACTTATTTTCCCATTGTTTAAGGATGATTTTTTGTTTCTGTGTTCTGATTCAATATGACTTGCCACTTTATGGGCCACGTTATTATTTTCTAAATACAAATTTAGAACTATCGATATATCTTGGCACTCAATTCGTATTTCATCGAATAAAGATGAAATTTCATCAATGCCTCTTTTAAATATAATAAGTTTTTCTACCCTTATGAGTAGCTCTCCTAAGTATTTTGCTCCAAGATCAATTGAACTAGCTCTTAGATTCTGTGATGATCTTTGCATTGCGTCGAAATTTTTGTTTTCAATTGCTTTTTCTAAGTCATCAAGCATTGCTGTTGAAACTTTATTTACATAATTGGATGCAGTATTCCTGGCAAAATTTACTGAAACGGATAGTTCTAACTCATGTAATCTTTCTAAGATTGAGGCATTAATTTGTGCTTTTGCTACTGCACTAGAAGTACTAAGTGAATCCTCCGCGCTAGCATGTAATTGTTCTTCTTCTATTTTTGTTTTATTAGTCCATCGGCTTACTATTTCAAATAATTCTTCATAGCTATACGGCTTAGCTAAATAATCATCCATTCCTGCAGTTAAACAACGATCACGATCACCTTCAAGTGCATTGGCAGTAATCGCAATAATACTAAGCTGCTTATTAATTTTTCCTTGTTCTTGTAAAACTCGAATTATTTTTGTTGCATGATAGCCATCGATTTCAGGCATTTGGCAATCCATTAACACTAAGTCGTAGGGCTCTTCTTCCAAAGCTGCAATTGCTTTTGAGCCGCTGGATACAACGGTTGCATTGTGTCCCATCTCATCGAGCATGCCTAAAGCCACTTCTTGATTGATACTATTATCTTCGACCAATAATATTTTTACTTTATTACTACTGATATCACTACTATCTGTTTGTTTAGCTGGGAGATGAGACTGATCATTGGCTCGCATCTCAATTAAATACGACTCAAGAGCTTTTCTTACATGTTTAAAGTTACTTTTAAGCTCATCTATAAGTTCGAGTAATTCATCAGAACTATTAGTTTGATTTAATAATTCAATTTTGATGCATAACAGAGCAAGATTTGTAGCACCTACACTTACACTGGAGGACTTAAGGCTTTGTGCAAGGGGTATTGCTAAACGATGAGATTTAATATTTCGGGCATAGTCGAATTCTTGTAGGATTTTCGGTGCATAGATTAAATAATTCGTAATGGCTGCTTCTGCGACATTTAATTTAGTAGGGTGTGGTAATTTCGTTAATTTTTCTAATTTTGATATATCAATATATTCATTATTTGCTAGTGGCAGTATCTCGACTGTATTGTTAATTGTTTCTGTTTCGTCAATAGTGTTGCTGTTAGATTTATTGCGCCACTTTGTTAGAATGCTATCTAGTCTATCTAGTGTAAACGGTTTGCTGAGGTAATCATTCATTCCTGCACTCAGGCATTTTAATCGATCACCTGACATTGAATTAGCCGTCAACGCTATAATAGGAACTGGTTTTATGGATTGCTCTTTTTCAATATCCCGAATCATTTGTGTAGCCGCGTAACCATCAATTACAGGCATATTACAATCCATCAAAATTAAGTCATAAGTTGAGTTGTGGTACTTTTCCAGTGCTTCCTGCCCATTTGCTGCAATAGTGGTTTCATATCCTAATTCATTGAGCATGCCTGTTGCTACTTCAATGTTAACAGGATCATCTTCAACTAATAGAATATGAAATTTGTCAGATGAATTCGTTATACCTAGATCGCGCGATTGGTTTTTTGAAGAATCGTCTTCAATTAGTGTTGCAACTGGAGAATCTAAATTAATATCTAGAATATTATTTTTATCAGAAAGTGTAAGAGGAATTGTGAAGTAGAAATTAGAACCTTCACCTATTTTACTGTCAATATTGATTTTGCTGCCCATCAACTTAATGAGTTGCTGACAAATAGACAAGCCTAATCCTGTCCCACCATATTCACGTGTAGTAGAGTTATCGGCTTGCACAAAAGATTCAAAAATTTTGGATTGATTTTTTTCACTAATACCTACACCAGAGTCGATGATCTCAAACTTAGCCATTATTTTTGAGGGTTCACTTTCCTGTTCGGATATTTGTACTTTTATGTATATATTACCTTCTTCAGTGAATTTGATAGCGTTATGAATAAGATTATTTAATATTTGCCTCAGACGATTTGGGTCGCCAAATACTATTAATGGAATTCCATATTGAAAATTACATATTAAGTTAATTCCTTTTTTGCTTGCTACTTCTTTTAACAAATCTGCTGTATCTTCAATAAGTTCTTTTAGATCAAATTCAATAGATTCAAGTTCTAGTTTACCTGCTTCAATTTTAGAAAAATCTAATACATCATTAATTATAGTGAGCAAAGAATATGCAGAGCGTGTAATTGTTTCACCGAATTTTTTCTGTTTTTCACTAAGTTCAGTACGCAGTAGCAGTTCTGTTATGCCGATAACCCCGTTCATAGGCGTTCTGATTTCGTGGCTCATTTTCGCAAGAAATTCACTCTTCGCTTGATTAGCATGTTCCGCTTGTTCTTTAGCAAGAACTAAATCTTTTGTTCGTTCTTCAATATTTTTCTCAAGATTTTTATGTTGGTCTTCTGCTTCCAATTTATATCTTTTTAAATTCTCAATCATGCTATTGAATTCATTAGATACCTCTGAAATTTCATCTTTTGAAAAAACTCTAACTTTATAATCTAAATTACCTTGACTGACTTCTTTTGTTGCACGCACAAGTTCCTTTGTGGGGCGCGTTATAAGTCTAGTCATAATAATTGTGGCAGCAATGGCTATGCCAAGCACTATAAATGTAATCAAAATTATATTGCTTATGTAATCGGAAATATTATTACGAATATTATTCAAGCTTATTCCAAGATGTAGATAACCTATAACTTCACTACTGATTTCATCTTCTACTGCGATAGTGCTAGAAATTGGTTTATTTATTTCAAGGTACTTTTGATCCTTATCCCAATTACTAGTCAATTCCATTGAGCCTGTTCGAAAAGATGTGAGTCGATCTAGAATATTATGTCGATCATTTGCATTAGTGATTATTTTTTTCGCTAGTATCTTGTTATCCTGGTCCGTTATTACTAGATACGCTGTATCAGAATACGTAAAGGCATTATTGAGAAGCTTGTTTAGATCTTCAGCACTTTGTGTGTATATTGCATATTCACTATTGTCTGCTAACAAGTTAGCTAAATTAATACTGTAATTTTCGAGTTGTGATAGTGATGAGGTGCGTTCTTGC
>JABDMD010000049.1 GCA_013001685.1 Gammaproteobacteria bacterium
ATTGCTAAGCTGTTATTTATTCAAGAGTTAATTATTGAGTGCTTACCTCAAGTTTGCAAATAGCACCAATTAAGTTAAGTGTTTAATGCTTAAGATTACTTGCTGTAATTGGGTGCGGAGATATATAAATATGAATATCACTAAGTTCGTTAAGAAGTCATTTTTAATTTTGCAATGCAGCTGTTTTGTTTTCACGGCAAATGTATATGCAGGTGACGTCTCTTATAGATACCACAGTAGTTATCATGGTTATCACTTCGCGGAGTCTGGGTCGGCGGAGGCGATGGTTGCAGATGTTATTGTTGCCAGACCCATTGGCTTGGTAGCATCCGTGGTAGGTTCGGCGGTTTATGTTGTGTCTTTACCGTTTAGCTTACTAGGAGGTAACGAAAAGCAGGCAAGAGAGAAGTTGGTGAAAGAACCCACTGCGTTTACTTTTAAACGACCCTTAGGTGAGTTCCCCAGTTTAGATTGATTGGGTTTAGATTAATTTAAAGGGTGCTATGTAGTACGACTTTATTTCTCCCGTCTTGCTTTGCTTGATAAAGGGCTTTATCTGCTCTACGTAGTAATTCTCGGCCGAGATCAAAAGTATTTTGATTTGTGTTTGGCTTTTCGATGGTAGAAACACCGATGGATACAGTTAAAGAGCAATCCTCGTCCTTAACAAATGTAGTTTCGGCAATACTCTGCTGAATACGCTCGGCTACTTCTTCAGCCCAGTCTTGTCCAGACTGTTCTAGTAACACTGCAAATTCTTCACCACCATAACGAGCTACAACATCAATATTACGTAATTGTGCACGAATGAGCTCAGCTACTTTTGTTAACACGCTGTCACCAGTTTCATGCCCAAAACTATCGTTAACCACTTTAAAGTGATCAATATCAATAAACAAGCAGCTTACTGATGATTGTAGACGTTGTGCACGTGAAATTTCTTCGCTAAGACGTTGATCGAAAAATCTGCGGTTGTTAACGCCGGTTAATGCATCGGTTAAACCCGCTTGTTTAAGTTTTTCTTGTGCAATAGTAGTGTCAAGGCAGGTGGCTAAAACTGCAGCGAGATGTTCGAGAAAATCAGTAGCATCTTGTTTGTTAAATCTTCCTGCTTGAAAACTGCCTAAGTTAAGACTGCCGAGTAATTTGTTTTTGCGAAATAATGGTAATAAAGCTACACTTCGCGGAAACTTTCGATCGTGCAAAAATAAATTTTCGTGCGCATGCCCATCAAAAGATCCGAGTAACGGTTTTTTGAACCGACCATAAAACTTCTTTAGCTGTAAAATATCACTAGTAAAAATAAGTTCAGGATAACGACTAGTATCCTCACCAACATCACGCAATAAACGTTTTATGTCCTGGTGCTCATCATGCAAAATAATGGTTAATACATCCCAACCAAAAGTAGATTTACTTTTATGTGCAATAAGTTGCATTAGTTCAGCAAGTGAGCTGCAACTTAATAATCTTAATTCTAAGTTTTGAAATTTACGTAAAGTAACTTCATTTCTGCGCGCATCATGTACCAGCGTTTCTAATTTGTTGCGCAGCGCGTCAACTTCAGTAATCTCTTCTTCGATGTGTGGTGCGATAGGCATGGATTAAGTGAGCTGCTTTAAGCCTTCAATTGGTACAGGAGAACCCATTGCATAACCTTGTGCATAATCGACACCCAGCTCGCGCAACATCTCAACTACTTCTTCGCTTTCTGCGCATTCTGCAATGGTCCCGATGCCCATGATGTGCCCTACTTGATTGATTGCTTCAACCATGGCGTGATCAATAGAGTCGTCAAGCATGTCATGCACAAAGCTGCCATCGATCTTTAAGTAGTCGACAGGTAGATTTTTTAGATAAGTAAATGATGAAAGTCCGCTGCCGAAATCATCTAAAGCAAATCGGCAACCGACTCTTTTGAGTTCTAATATCAGCTGGCTAACCTGGTCTAAATTACTAATTGCTGCAGTTTCGGTTATTTCAAAACAAACATTTGAAGGTTCGATTCCAGTTTTATTTATTTCATCTTTGATGAAATCTAAAAGTGAATCGTCATTCAATGAATTGCCTGATAAGTTAATTGCGATCTGTACACCGGATTCTTTGCCAAAGATGTCGTTGTAACTGTGAAATGCAGTACTTATCATCCAACGATCAAGACTAGTCATTAAGCCATAACGCTCCGCTGCAGGAATAAAGCTGGCAGGCATTATTAAATCGCCTTTAGGATCGGTTAGTCGAATCAGCAATTCGTAATGTAATGATTCATTCTTTTTAGGTGATAACGCTACTATAGGTTGACAATAAATTCGAAAACGATCTTCTTGCAGTGCTCCGGTTACGCCTGCTGCGCGCATCATTTCAGTATGGCGGCGTGTTAACTCGTCGTCTTCTTTTCTGTGAATATGTAGTTTATTTCTGCCGTGATCTTTTGCTGTAAAGCATGCGAGTTCTGCGCGCGTTAACATATGTGCAGGATCTTGAGAATGTTTATCGATAGTGATTAGTCCGATGCTAATACCAATCTCAAAATGTTGATCTCGCCATTTAAATGTAGAGCTGCGAATTGTATTGATAAGATTCTGCGCAAGTATTTTCGCTTGATCTGCAGTAGTGTTTACTAGTAGTAAAGCAAACTCATCGCCACCTAAACGCGCAAAAACATCAATGCTGCGCATATGTTGTTTCATGTGTTCAGCAGCCTGCTTGAGAACGATGTCTCCAGCAGTATGCCCAGCTTGCGCATTAATGATTTTGAATTGGTTCAAGTCTAGATAGCACAAAACATGTTGCACATCATGAGTTGCCGCACTAGATATAGCAGCCTCTAAGCGTAACTCGAACTCTTGTCGGTTTAGCAGTCCGGTTAATGCATCATGTGATGCTTGATGGCTAATTTCTTGTGTGAGTCGATTTGTTTCTGAGGCATCTTTGAAAATTAATACAAGTCCACCTGTTTCAATATTTAATGAACTGCTTGGTGTTATTGATAACTCAATAGGGTGCTCATTGTTAAAACGGTCTAGTAATACAAGATTATCTCTTGATTCAATGGGTTTGCCAGTATCTAGACAGTCCTTGCCCAAATTTGTAATACGTTCTCTTGTGGTGGCATCAATTAATTTAAGAATGCTATCGATATGATTACCTTTTGCTTCGTAACTTGGCCAGCCTGTTAAACCTTCTGCAACAGGGTTCATTGATTCAACTTGGCACTTCATATCGGTGGCAATTACACCGTCTTTGAGTAATTTCAAGGTTATGCGATTGCGTTGCTTCTCTTGTTCAAGTTTATTTTCAGTAACCGCAGTTTCAGTTACGTCTTGTAGGATTAAACTAAATATGGTTTGATTTTTATCATCATCACTAAATGCGGATACGCGAAAGTATTTGATTGAATTATCCAAGCCCGTGAATTTAATTTCTGGGCGGATATCATTCATATCATCATCGCAGGTATTAATTATATGATGCAGCTTGATGATTTCAGATTGTCCAAATATTAGCGAGAGAGGTGTGCCTAATGAATCTTCTTCATCAAGGTTTAGCATTAATGCTGCGGTTGTATTCAGTTCTACAATGGTGTCTTCTTCATCAATGCTCAGCAAGCCAATTACTGCAGCTTCTAATATACTATCAAGCTTGTTCTCTGAACTTTGACGAGAGCTGATTGGAAGAATTTCAGGCTCTGTTGCGGTTGCATCGGTACTTTCAAATTCAATTAAGTTGTCACGTTTCTTATTCGAGCTATCTACTGAACTTTTTAGCGCAGCGGGCAGCGCTTTAATGTCAGCGGTTGACCAAACTTCGACATCTTTCGCTAACTCGGGTGATTCTTTTATAGCTTGATCTAATAGATCAAAATCAGTGGGTTTACGTAGTAAAAATATTTTAATCGTTGCATCGTGCTCAAGAATCCAATTAATAACCTGCAATGGTTCTTTCATATGGTGGCCAAGTACAATAATTTTGCTATCTATATGACCATCATGAAGTATGTCAGTGAGTTGTTGTTCGCTGGCAAGATTTGATATAGCTAGTGGTGGAGGTGTATGACGACAAAGATAAGTCCAAAGATCTTTGCCAACATTAACTAAAGAAACTTTAATTGCCATATTTGAAAACTGGATTGTATCGTTTTCTCTACGTGCGTGATTTGCGCTCATCTTGTTCTTGAAACGTTTGTCGATTGTCCGAATCACGTGTTAAATAAATCTTCCTGTGAACTAGCTTTTACATATTGTCGAATCCATTGCCTGACCAAACGTGAGGCACTATCGTCTTCGTCTTTAACCTGACGCATAAATTCATCGCGTAGGTCACGGGAGATCCTTACTTGCAAAAGGGCTGAATTCTGGGGTTTTTTCTTTTCGGGTGGTGTCATTTCATTATCATTCAAATATCATGATAATAGTATGACAAACTTTACATTACTATACAAAAAAAGTGGTTTGAGAAGTCTCTGGAACGTACTGAAAAATATAGGCACATTGATCAATATTTGATCAATTTTCTCTATTTTTGTGCCTTTACCATTACGTTTAAATTAGCACTAATGTTTGCTTTCTTGTGGCTAAAAGCGGAACTAGATAAGTATATCAATAAATACTAATATGTAAATTTGCTCAAAACCTTATTTTTAAGAGCTATTAATCAATGGATAATCTACTGCGTTTACTGAAAATTATGCAGATGTTGCGTGATCCTGAAGAGGGCTGTCCTTGGGATATCCAACAGACATTTGCATCCATTGTGCCGTATACGATTGAAGAGGTGTACGAGGTTGCGGATGCCATTGATCAACAAGATTTTATGCAGCTAAAAGATGAGCTTGGAGATTTGTTGTTGCAAATTGTTTATTACACGCAAATGGCAAGAGAGCAGAACTTATTTGATCTGGAAGATGTGGCAGGAGCTATTTGTGACAAGCTAGTGCGTCGTCACCCACATGTTTTCGATAAACAAAATGTCAAAACAAAGCAAAATTCAGAAAATAAAGATTTGGCCAATAAAGACTGGGAAAGAATCAAACAACAAGAGCGTAGTGAAAAAGCAGGAATAGCCTCAGCTAGTGTACTCAAAGATATTCCTTCTAGCATGCCGCAGTTGATGCGCGCAAAAAAAATACAAAAACGTGTGGCCAGTGTAGGTTTTGATTGGCAGGATATTTCAGGAGTGATTGAAAAGGTTGAAGAAGAATTAAATGAGTTAAAGGAAGCTATCAATACTGATAATAAAGCTGAAGCTATGGAAGAAGAATTGGGTGATTTACTGTTTTCTGTAGTAAATCTTAGTCGGCATATAAGTGTTAATGCAGATGAAGCACTGCGCAAAGGAAATAAAAAATTTATTAAACGATTTCAGAATTTAGAAGAAAAAATACAGCATGCAGGTAAGCAAGTTGCTGATTGTTCATTGGATGAATTAGAGCAGTATTGGCAACAAGCGAAACAAGCTACTATTTAAAACGCATGGAAAAATCTACTGCCTGTATATGTTTAGTGATTGCGCCAATAGAAATATAATCAACTCCGGTTTTTGCAACTTCACGAATATTTTCTAATGTCATATTACCTGAGGCTTCAAGTTTCTTTTTTCCATCCGTAATGGCAACTGCATTTTCTAATTCAGATAAAGAAAAATTATCAAGCAAGATAACATCCGTTTGGGTGCTTAATGCTTCTTTAAGTTGATCTGCATTTTCTACTTCAACTTCTAATTTGATTGAAGGATATTGTTGTTTTGCTTCATTAACAGCTTTTGATATCGAGCCTGCAGTAGCAATATGGTTTTCTTTAATCAAAATAGCGTCATATAAGCCCATTCGATGATTCTTGCCACCTCCGCAACGTACCGCATACTTTTGTGCGTAACGCATTCCTGGTAGTGTTTTTCTTGTGTCTAAAATTTGCGCATTGGTACCTGCAATACGATCTACATATATTTTAGTTTTGGTGGCGGTGCCAGATAGAGTCTGTAAGAAATTTAGAGCAGTGCGTTCACCGGTTAAAATCGCTTGTGCGCTGCCGCTTAAGGAGCATACTGTACTACTTTTTTCTAATTGGTCTCCGTCGTTTAATTTCCAGTTGATAGCTATTTCAGGGTCAAGCTTGTAAAAAGCCAGTTCGAACCATTGTTGTCCGCATAGCACTGCTTCTTCGCGACAGATGACTTTGGCTGACGCAGTTTCATTATTACTGAAAGATGCGGCTGTAACATCGCCTGTGCCTATATCTTCATCTAGCGCAGCATTTACCGCACTATTGATTACTTTTAAAGCGTCCTTGCTATGACTGATCAAATTCATTCCGTTCTACTAAATAAAGGCTAAAAATATTAATTTTTATTTAGATAATCTTTGGTTACTTTGAAGATTATAGGGCTCAACAACGCAAGTGCAATTAAGTTTGGAATCGCCATGAAACCATTCATTACATCAGCAAGCAGCCAAACAAAATTAAGTTTAATTAATGCTCCTGTCATTACTGCAACAACCCATACAATTCGATAGGGGATAATGATTGCGGTACCAAAAATAAATTCTGCACAACGCTCTCCGTAATAACTCCAGCCGATTAAAGTGGTAAATGCAAAAATTACTAATCCGATTGTGACAATATAATTACCGCCACTAATTCCCTGACCGTATGCTAGTGTCGATAAAGAAGCTCCAGTTTCACCACTTGTCCAAGCGCCGGTTAATATAATTACCAATGCCGTCATAGTGCAAATAATAATGGTGTCAATAAAAGTTCCTAACATTGCAATCATCCCTTGACGAACAGGATCATTTGTTTGTGCAGCAGCATGTGCAATCGGGGCGCTACCGAGACCTGCTTCATTAGAAAAAACGCCTCGTGCAACACCAAAACGAATTGCTGCCCAAACGGCTGCGCCTGCGAAGCCACCGCTTGCAGCCGTGCCATTGAATGCGCTGGAAAAAATAAGGCTAAATGCGTTTCCAACCTGCCCAAAATTTGCAAATATCACGAGTAGCGAACCAGCGATATACGCAATAGCCATAATCGGAACAAGTTTTCCGGCTACCTCGCCAATGCGCTTGACGCCGCCGATAATTACCAGACCAACAAGTATTGCAAGTACAATACCTGTGATCATAGGGTTTACATTAAAATTACTTTGTAATGCGTCCGCTACCGAATTTGATTGCACCATATTGCCAATACCAAATGCGGCTATCGTTCCAAACAAAGCAAATAAAAATCCTAACCATTTCCAATTATCGCCTAAACCATTCTTGATATAGTACATCGGTCCACCCTGACGCTTACCCCGTGAGTCCACTTCGCGATACTTCACAGCTAATACTGCTTCGCCATATTTAGTGGCCATACCAAATAGTGCAGTTATCCACATCCAAAAAATTGCGCCTGGCCCACCTAAAAATATTGCCGTGGCAACGCCAGCAATATTCCCTGTGCCTATGGTTGCAGAGAGCGCGGTCATTAATGCTTGAAAAGGGCTGATGTCACCTTGGTCTTTATCAGCTTGACCGGAGAAAAGTAATTTAAAACCATAGCCAATTTTTCGCCATGGCATTAGTTTTAAACCAATAGTTAAATAAATACCGACACCGAGTAGCAAGGCCAGTATAATTGGACCCCAGATAAAATTACTTAGCTTATTTAAAAGCGATGTTAGTGCTTCCATTAGCTCCTCCCTTGATAACTTTATTCAGTAGAGTATTATTTTTTCAAATTTATTGAGTGTTATTTAAAGCAAGGGTTGTTATTCTAATTTTCACTCTGCTTTATAGATTTTGCAATAAACACACTTAGAATCAATACGCCGTGTATTTATTAGACTGTTTCTTAGAGCAATGCTACTCTGATTTTAAATTGATATCTAATGGATTTACCCCTGTCTAGTAAACGCTTTCAATTGCAGGAATTATCCACTCAAGACTCATCTGAATTAATACAAAAGGATGTGCTTGAGGGTCTGTTTAAACGTCCGCGAAGTCTGCCGCCAAAATATTTTTATGATGATGAAGGCTCCAAGCTTTTTGATGCGATATGTAAAACACAAGACTATTATCCAACGCGCACAGAATCAGCCTTGTTGCAAAAGCATACGCAGGAAATTATTGAAATTGTAAAACCATCAACGTGCGTAGAACTTGGCGCAGGCACATCTACTAAAACAGAAATTTTATTATCAGAACACAGTTCAAGATCAATAAATGAAGATATTGCCTATATATGTATTGATGTTTGCAAAGAAGTATTGATTGATGCAGCGCATCGTTTGCTAGATACGTATAAAAATTTACAGATTAAATCAATCGTTGGCGAATATATTCCTGCTATACAAGCCATAGAAAAAATCAAGAGTCCTGTGCTATATAAATTTATTGGTAGCTCAATAGGAAATTTCACCGAAGATGAGGCAATAGAGCTTTTATGGGAAGTTGCAAATAAAATGACCTCTGAAGATTATTTTTTAATAGGCATGGATCGTGTGAAAGATAAAGAGGTTCTTGAGCGCGCCTATGATGACAGCGAGGGAGTCACTGCAAAATTTAATTTAAATGTTTTAAATGTTTTGAATTATAAGTTGGGCACAAATTTTGATTTAAATAATTTTTCGCATCAGTCGATCTATAATGATAAACAACAGCAAATTGAAATGTATTTGACTTCGCAATGCATTCAGGAAATAAAATTCCCAGTGTTTGATAAAACTATTAAATTAGAGAACGGTGAAAAAATCCTCACGGAAATAAGCCGTAAATATACAAAAGCGTCTATTAAGAATTTGCTTGAAAAAAGTGGTTTAAAAGAAGCGATGCATTTTGAGCCAAGTAATAAGTATTTTTCATTAGTATTAGCTAAACGACAATAGGGAGATCTGACGGCTCGGTTAAGACATTAAATTTTCTATCAGCGCCTTCTGGGCGTGCAAACGATTTTCAGCCTCATCCCAAACAACGCTTTGTGACCCATCAATGACTTCAGCAGTTACTTCCTCGCCACGGTGTGCAGGCAGGCAGTGCATAAACAATGCATCTTTGTTAGCAACTGAAAGTAATTTTTTGTTTACTTGGAAAGTTTGGAAAACTTTTTTTCTTTCGTTCTGTTCTTTTTCCTGTCCCATGCTGGCCCAAACGTCAGTTACGATAAGATCAGCGCCTTCTGCTGCTGCACTAGCGTCATGGGTAACCACGACTTTATCTTTTGCTTGTTTAACGATGTCAGCATTTGGACTATATGTTTCTGGGCAAGCGATATTTAATTGAAAACCAAGTTGTGTTGCGGCATTAATGTAAGAGTGACACATGTTATTGCCATCGCCGATCCAAGCGACGATTGCGCCTTTAATGTCGCCACGGTGTTCAAACCAGGTTTGCATATCGGCTAATAACTGGCAGGGATGGTATAAATCAGTCAGTCCATTAATCACGGGAACAGTAGAGTGTGCAGCAAATTTTTCTACATTTTCATGCTTAAAGGTTCTAATCATTACGCCATCTACCATGCGTGATAATACTCGTGCGCTATCCTCGATCGGTTCACCACGTCCAAATTGAGTATCTCTGGGCGAAAGGAAAAGTGCATGACCGCCAAGCTGTACCATGCCGGTTTCAAACGAAACCCGAGTACGGGTGGAAGACTTTTCAAAAATCATTGCCAAGGTTTTATTTTTCA
>JABDMD010000084.1 GCA_013001685.1 Gammaproteobacteria bacterium
ACAACTAACAGTTATTAATCGGTTAGTTTCGGTACGTATATTATTAGTAGTTTTTTATATAAAAACACATGTTATTGATAACCATAACAGTTACGAAATGTTGATGAAATATAGAAATGAGTAAATGCGGATCTTGTTATCATGAATAACTTAATGTCCGCTTTGGGTCGTTAGCGGTCATTCTGAATATGTTATTTAGTGAATCCAACCTGATGTTCCCCTAAACGGTTTAGTTTATGTCCGCTTTCGGCCAATAGTGGACATAACGGTTGAGCTAACAGGCGCCAGCGTAGCTGGTGTCCTAGTTGAGTGGCTTATTATATGTATATTTTACTAAACCAGCCTTTATTGAAAAGAGCAAAAAGATCCATGCTTGCAGCTAGCAATATGTGCAAATAAATGCCTATAGCTATAGTCTTAAATTTAATAGCAATCCAGCACAATAATATACTCCCAAAAAATGAAGCAATAGTTTCAGGGGTTGGTTTAACAAGATGGATTAACATATAAGGAGTAGATGTTAAAAGTATAGCTACCCACACATTTGTTAGCCTGAGAATAGCATGTAGCATAAACCCTCTAAAAAAAAATTCTAGCGCAGCGAATTGAACTAAGTATATTGCCTCCCAACATATGAGCTCTATAAATGAGTTTGGGTTACTTAGGAATGGATATGTATTCTGGAAATCTTGTGATTTAGAGAAAATAAAAGTTATAGGTAAAATTAATATAGGTGCTATTAGATAAATTAACTTTCCATTTTTGTTGAATGAGAAACCGTATTGCTTTGGTGTTTCCTTAAGAGCATATATAGTCACTAAAGGTATGAAAGTATAGATGAATATAGTAAAAATTCCCCAGCCTAAAACATAAGCGAAACTAGTATTAAAATTAATGAAAAACGGAAGACCAGATATAAAGTTACCAGCAATGCCGCTAGCAGAAAGATAATTTTGAAGAAGCAAAACGACACTACATGTGGTAATGATAAAGAACAGGTAATAGCTATCTCTAATCGACTTTGTAGTATCTAGTGACTTGTGACTCATTTGTATATCATAAGAATATAACATCTTAATATATGGCAACTTTGCATTGATATCACAGATGTTTAGTTAATATTGTAATGTCCACTTACGGCCAATAGCCGTCATTCTGAACTTGAATTAAAGTACACACATCGTTACCACTCGCCGGTATTTGGCATGGATAACCAAGGCTCACTTATCGGAAGTGCATCTCCTTTTTGCAAAAGTTCAATCGAGATTCCATCTGGTGAACGTATAAAGGCCATATGTCCGTCTCTTGGGGGTACATTAATTGTAATACCACTTTCTATTAATTTCGCACAAAGTTCGTAAATGTTATCTACTCGATAAGCAAGGTGACCAAAGTTCCTCCCACCCTTATAGTCCTCGGGGTCCCAGTTATAGGTCAGTTCAATCATGGGGGCACGATGTTCTATTACCTTGTTCATATCTTCTGGAGCAGTCAGGAAAATTAGTGTAAACCTTCCTTCCTCATGCTCATGCCGACTGACTTCAACCAAACCAAGCTTGTTACAGTAAAAATCAAGCGACTCTTCAATGTCACTTATTCTTATCATGGTGTGTAAGTATTCCAACTCTTTTCCTCCACTAAATATTTTTTATCTAACCGGAACGAAATGAATCGTTGCGGGTCATATATTTATATCTGACTTGAACAGCTCTGAGTAATGGAGTCGAGCATATCAAGTCTAAATGCTCCCGCCAGTCGTGCTTTATATACTCCTCTTGTCACGCTGGCGGTAGCAAAACAAAACCACTTTACTTTTGTTCCTCAATAAGTCTTGCATCACTATGTACACTGGTAGCATGCTCAAAACATTTCATAATTAATTCTTATAATTTTGATTAATTGCAATATCTTGAAGTTCGCTATAAGAATTGTTAGTGTGGTTATTAACAGGGAGCCATAAATAAGAAGGCTGATCATCTAGTTCGTGGTTAGCCTTTTTATATATATAAAAGCATTCGTTTTCTTTCAGTTGATAGCGGTCATTCCTATGTATTGCTCTTTTCTAAAGTACAATTTGGTCGCTCATATAATCGATCAAGATAGTTTTGTAAGTTTTCAAATGACTCAATTAGCTTGTAATAATTAGCCCAACTAATCGTAAATCCCATTATTATGTCAGTGACAGAGAATCGATTATCAACTAGGTAATCATTATTCTCTAAGGCTTGATCAACAACTGCAGCAGAAGCAGAAAATAATTTAGTATTTTGTTCAAAGACAGCTGGTATCCGTTCTTCCTTCGGTAGAACGAATGTATTTATGGCTGTGCTCCAAAGCCATGCTTCCATTTCACTCAGACAGAAACACACCCATTGATCGTGGAGCGCACGTTGCCACGTTCCGGGTTTTGCAATAAGTCCTTTCTCAGGAAATTGATCGGCTATATATGTGCATATAGCAGCAGATTCGATTAATGGTTTGCCATCGATTATGACTGCAGGCACTTTTCCTAATGGGTGTATCTTTTTGAGCCCATCGCTACCAATTACTTCTCGACCCGAAACAGACTCATAAGTTGCATCCACTTCAGCTAATATCCACCTACAACGTTGTGCACGTGAAGTTGGAGCTTCGTACAAAGTTATATCCATGTAAAGCCTCTCTTTTTCTGATCGTTCTAATTTGATATATGACTCATGATGCTAATGTCCGCTTTGGGTCGTTAGCGGACATTAAATCAATTTGTTTTGAAGATTCCAACTAAGATTACCCTTATAACTGATAAAGGCAAAGGTGCGTATATTTGGATACTGTTTAAAGAGGCATCTCGAGATGTATTGAACCGCCTGAATTTAATCGTACATAATATTCGATTGGAAAATGCCGCCTAAGTTGCGGATCAAGGTATGGAGGACGAATTACGTCAACGTCAGACCGGGCATGCAGATCGCAAAGTGCTAAACGATCGCTATAATCGAAATCGACCTGAACATCGTGCTACCTTTTATCAGCAATCCTTTCTAAACCCAACGGAAGAACCCGGCAAGACGTTAAGCGCATTTAAACAACACTCGCATTTATAAACAATGCAATTAAGAAATCAATTTTTTCTAAAGATTATAAATGTTGCATCATCTTTATGTGCTATATCTTGGACAAGATTGAAATATTTTTTGATTAACTCATTTGCTACTTTTTTAATAGGTCCTGATTTGATTATTTTTAAACATTCATTAAGCGGAATTACATCCGTTATTCCATCGCTACAAATAAATACCGTATCACTCTTTTTAAGGTCAATCTCAGGGCCAATTTCAATATGCATTTCATTGTTACCGATCAAATTAAATACTTCATGAGATACATCTGAATCTAAATGTTCTTCGCCTACTAATTCAGAGCGAATCGCATAACCCAATGGAGAATGTTCGGTATTTCGATAGATTAGTTTTCCACGTTGCCCTGTTACTGCAATTACAGAATCACCAACATGAAAAGGTCTGAGCTTAGCGTCTTCTATCGACACTACACATGCGGTAGCACCTGCACCCGAAGTAGATGCAATAATGATTTTATTAGCAACTTCAATCGCATTTAAAATTGAGGCCCGAATTAATTGATCATGATTGGATGGGTGTAATAATTCTTCATTCAATTCGTTAATGACAATTTGAGATGCCACATTACCACCGGGATGCCCACCCGCACCATCTGATAGTGCTAAGATCGTTTCATTAGTATTGAGTATAATAACTGCAGCACTATCCTCATTTTCATCTGCTTGATTGGTTGAAGGATAACTAAATACTGCACAGTAGCCTGAATCTAAATTGAGAACTTCTGCTTCAAGTGTTAGTAAAGCATGATATCTATATGAATTACTGTTCTTAACTATCATGACTTCAACTATCTAGCCATAATTTGAATAAATTACTAGGCTGCATCATAATCGATACTTGCAATTTCTCTTTCAAATAGTTTCCCATATACCGACAGACATCTAGATACGTAAGAATTCCCACGAGCTTCTCTTGCTTAATAACTAGTGTAGCGCTATGACGAAGTTTGGCCATAGCCAGTAATACATTTTCAGGCGGTTCATGTATATCAACAACATAGGGTTTCGCAATATACGCATCCTTAATTTGAAGCTTGCTTTTATCTTCCGTTACTAATCTTATTTTTTTTCTCGCTTTAATATCATGTCTAGCAATTACACCAACTAATTTTTTCTCATCCATAATTGGTAAATAATTCACACTATGTTCTTTCATTAATTTACGCGCATCACTAAACAACGTATCAAGGGTTACCGAATATGGAAAAGGTGTCATTGCTGTCATTAAATTTGGTTTTTTCTTCATGTCTTATAATAAATCCAATAAAAATAACGACTACAACAAAGGTAGCATCATCGTTGCAATGCTTAGTACCAAAAAGAATCCACATAAGTCCGTAATCGTAGTAAGAACTGGCCCAGATGCAACTGCCGGATCGACATTAAACTTACGTAATAAAAGCGGCACTGTCCCTCCAATCGATACAGCAACAAGAGTATTTAATGCTAAGGCAAAACCGATTACAAAACTAAGATAAATATTGTGTTGCCATAAATATGCTACAACACCAATTAATATTCCAAGTGCAATCCCATTAAGTAACCCTACTTTCACCTCTTTAAACCATACATGTAACACATCAATGGGTTTAACC
>JABDMD010000148.1 GCA_013001685.1 Gammaproteobacteria bacterium
ATATCATTTAACCCACAAGCGTGCTACAACAACTGATAAGTATTTGGGGGTAACTCAGGCTACAGCATTGGAGCAATTAGCTAGAGTATTTTAAAATTTAATTTATAGAATAATGACACAAGGCGAAAGAGAAAGAAATTATATTTGGCGACCCAACGATTCTTCAAGCACTACCAGATTACGTTACGATTTGGAGGCAGAGCATTTCTATCGGTCATTCAAGAGCGCTGAACGCAAACATAAACCATCTTCTATTAGCGCTGATTTAGGTGTTATTGGATTATTTATATCGTTGGTGTTTTCGCTATTGACATTGGTTGTCCTAAGCTTGGTGCAATTGGTTAAATGGTTACGGTCCTAAATATTTTAGCTATAACGTGTACAAGATTATAGCTTAGAGATGCTATAACACCATTGTAGAAATTGTCTTAATTAATGGTATAGGTTGAAATTGGAACACAATGTGAAAGGTTGGTGAATTTCATTCAAAAGCTTTAACTTTGTCTCATTCCCTATTTAACTCCCCCTCATATTAACTGTTGACAGTCTGTCATCTTATACATCTAATTGGCAGATGATTACGAGTATTTTCTGCGAAATGAAAAAGGGCTCATTAATTGATGTTAATGGTTAAACAATAATAAATTAAAGTATGGCAATATCAGAAACACAACTGTCTACTTGGTCAAATCAGGGTGCCATGGTTGCATCAGCTCAGACATACAACTCAATTCAGGCGTGTATCAATGCAGAAACTTGGAATAATGATGTCTCATACAATATTTATTTGCAAGGCTCTTACAAAAACTCAACCAATACTCGGGGTGATAGTGATGTAGATGTTGTTTTGGAATTCACCTCAACATTTTACTCCAATAAATCGGAGTTGTCATTGGCTGACCGTTTAGAATATGAGGAGTACCATAGCAATGCTAAATATAGTCTGAGTGACTATAAATTAGCTGTCATAGAGACTTTGGAGAACTACTATGGAAAACTGAATGTAAAAGTCGGAAGTAAATCCATAAAAGTTATAGGAGGGAACGGTAGACTCGATGCTGACGTAGTTTGCTGTGCCACTTATCGAAAGTATAATTCTTTTGGCAAGAACAATAGAAGAGATTATGTTGAAGGGATTATATTCTGGGATGGGAGTGGAAATAAGGTAATCAATTTCCCAAACAAACACTTTAGGCATGGTGCTACTAAGAATTCTCTTTCAAATAACAATTACAAGCCAACCGTAAGGATGGTAAAGAATATCAAATCCAAACTGGTGGCAGATAGCACTATTATTTCTGGGTTGGCACCTTCTTATTTTATTGAATGTCTACTTTATAATGTGCCAGCGTCTGTATATAAGGAAACTACCAATCAAAAAAGGCTAATAGGGATTTTAAGTCACTTCCTTGAATTAGACAAAAGCGGTGGCTTTCAAGATTTAATTTGCCAAAATAATCAGTTAAAGCTCTTTGGAACATCGGACCAGCAATGGGATGTTGCCGAAGCCAAACAATTTTTGCAAGCAGTTTTAGATTTATGGAATCAATAAAGAAAAGTACTATGGAGAAAAAAAACTTTAGAATATTGGTATTGGATGGAGGAGGTTCTAAGGGTATATATACTCTGGGAATACTTCAAGAGCTAGAATTGAAAATAGGAACAACTTTGGATAAACATTTTGATTTGATTTACGGCACCAGTACAGGCTCAATTATTGGAGCCTTGCTGGCTTTGGGAAAAACCGTCCAAGAAATTAAGGACTTGTATATAAAGCTTATACCAGAGATAATGTCTGAAAGAAATCGAATTGGAAAAAGCAGGAAACTAAAAGAGCTTGCTGATGAAGTTTTTGGGAATTTAGATTTTAAGGCTTTTAAAACAGATATAGGTATCGTATCATTAAATTATGAGACTCAAAATCCACTTATTTTCAAATCTAATATTAATCAGGCTCATGGTATGAAACAGTCCTTTCTACCTGGCTTTGGTTGCACCATATCTGATGCAGTCCAAGCTTCTTGTTCTGCTTATCCAGTTTTCGACACGAAAACGGTTCAAACTGATAATTATGGCACAATCACTGCCATTGATGGAGGTTTTATCGCAAATAATGCGACTTTGTTTGCTCTTGTTGATGCTGATAAAGCGTTCGAAGTATTGCATGATACATTACAAGTTCTTAGCATTGGTACAGGCAAGTTTGTAGAAAAACCAATGAAGGGGATTATTAAATATCTTAAATGGTTCAAGGCAGTTCGATTTGTGGAACGAGTGCTTTCCGCCAGTACAAACACCAATGTTATCTTAGCTAAACTTCTATACCCCAACATACCAATTGTGAGGATTAATAATACTTATAACGAGCCGCAATATGGAACAAATATGGTCGAAGAAGATTTGGAAAAATTAGAAAAAATGTTTCAACTCGGTAGAGATTCTTATGCACAACAAGAAAAAGAAATAGTAAGTTTGTTTGGAATTTAAAATAGCCTTTTAAAAAAGTGATTAACCTATATCGTATTCGATTATTTTTATAAAATCATCAATAAATTGGTTCGATAATTCAGTTCCCCCCGCTAGGGAACAAGACTCAAATTCAAAATAATATTAAAAACTCTCAAAAACTCCTAAGCCGAATAGCGCAAAATCATACTTAACGGGGTCTTTGGTATCTAATTTTCTTAAAGCGGTATCTAATTCTAACAACGCCTTAGCATCATTTTGTTTTCGAGTAAGTAAACCTAACTTGCGTGCAACATTACCAGAATGCACATCTAAAGGGCATGATAATATAGTTGGAGATATGTTCTTCCAAATTCCAAAATCTACACCAGCGTTATCATTTCTTATTAACCATCTCAACATCATATTTATCCTCTTACAAGCGGAGCCTTTTTTAGGGTCACCAACATGTTTTTCTGTTCTGGATTCATGGTCCAGTGAAAAAAATACCTTTTTAAATTCATGAATAGCTGGTTGGATACTTGTTGCATCGGCATTGGTCTGGAAGATGGTTTCCATGCCGCCATGATTGGTATATATGTCTTGAAGTCCTTTAATAAAATACCTGAAGTCAATGGCATTATAGGTGCGATGTACAAATCCATCTAATTTATCTAAATCTGATTCTTCGTGATTAATAATGAAATCATATGGTGAATTATCAAGAAGCTGCATCATCCTATCAGCGTTCTTAATAATCATTCTGCGATTACCCCAAGCTATGGTGGCGGTTAAAAATGCGGAAACCTCAATATCTTCTTTTAAAGAATAGCGATGAGGTATTTGTATAGGGTCACTCTCAATAAACTTTGGATTATTGTATCGTAATACCTTGCTGTCCAGAAATTCTTTAAGCTCTAGTTTCTTGATATGTTTATCGTTTAATTATTCCAAGTTCCGTAAATGGTCAACAAATCTAGGCATATCTCTGTGAAAATACTGCCAAGAAAAGGCTTCGTCATAAGCAAAACCAGGGAAAAATCTGATAAACTCTTGATGCAATTCTTCGTGCCTATTGATATAGTTTTGAACTACTAACCTAATATTATCACTTGTACGCGCGCCAGCGTCACGAGTCTTTTTGTTCCGTCCCTTACGAAAATCATCAAATGGTCTGTAATACTCATCAAGTTGTTGCCGTAAAAAAGCTATATGTGCTTCCATCGCTATACTTGTTATTAATCATATTTAACGTCAAAGATACGAATTCATTAAGTTAAGTATATGCAGCATATATTATACATTACAACATATTGATGCGTTTGGCCGCTGAATTCTTCATTGGGTCACTTATATGTTTTTCGGTACGCGTCTCATGCGGCAGTTGGAAGAAAACATTTTTAAACTCATGAATGGCCGGTTGTAAACTATCGG
>JABDMD010000101.1 GCA_013001685.1 Gammaproteobacteria bacterium
GAAGTCTTCCAGATTTGCCTTCATTATTTACTTTTGCTGTATCAATTACATAGACTACAGCGATACTAGCACCAAGCTGAGAAGATAAATTCACGCCATGTTCAGCGACTCTCATGGAATGTTCACTACTGTCAACCGCAATTAATACTTTCTGATATGGCATTTTGAAATTTAAAAACTAGTCCAAATTTGAGAATGTTTATAACTAATAAAATTGCTTTGAGTCATAGTGTTCATTTGATATGTTGAATAAAGTATTAAATTAGATAAGCCATTTTTTATGTAATTCTTACAATATTCTCAATTTTTTGCTAACTAAATATTACAATGTGAAAGGAAGATACTTAAATGAATGTCCGCTTTGGGTCTTTAGCGGACATTCTAAATAAGAATAGAATCGGTTGCATCGTCCCTGATGGTCCTCATTTTAGCTTATCCTTACGTTCACCCAATACCACCGCCTTATCCGCACCCGTTACACTAGGAATATTTCCAGGCTTATTTTCTAAATTAAGTTTTGCTAACCATGCAAAAGCCATCGCTTCCATCCATTTTGTCGGCGCGCCGTAATCACTGCTGTATCGCAACACTTTTCCATCTAAGATTTTTTCTAATTGTTGTACGAGGTATTTATTTTCACTACCTCCACCACATAAAAAAAGCTTTTCAGTTTGTGGGCACCATGCATCAATGCTGTCAACTATACTGTGTGTGGTAAGTGCTAATAAAGTTGCTTGAACATCTTGTATGGTGATAGGTGATCCGCAGGAGTTTAGTTGACGTTGTATCCACTCTAAATTGAAATGTTCTCGACCCGTTGATTTGGGTGGTAGGTTTGTAAAATAACTATCTTCAAGCATTTGTTCTAGCAAATGAAGATTTACTTTACCGCTTTGTGCCCAGTTGCCATCTTGATCATATGGTTTATTTAGATGCTTTTGAATCCATGCATCCATAAGTGTGTTTGCGGGACCTGTGTCAAAACCAATAATAGGTTCGTCTTTATCTTTGGGTAGTTTGGTTATGTTGGCGATGCCGCCTAAGTTAACAACTAAACGTTCTTCCTCAGTACTTTGTAAAACTTTTGCGTGGTATGCGCAGGCTAACGGCGCACCTTGTCCCCCAGCATCGATATCCGCTTGTCGAAAATTACCGATGGTAGGAATGCCCGTCGCATTGGCAATCATTTGTGCATTGCCTATTTGTATGGAAATATGTGGAATACCTTTTGGGTCATGAAAAACGGTTTGACCATGACTGCCGATAGCAGAAATTTGTTTTGCGTCTATCGATGTGTTTTTTAGTAATTGTCTGACCGCCTCGCATGATGTTTCTGTAAATTGTTTATCTAGTTTTTCAATATTTTTTGGTAGTTGTCGAGTGGCAATGAGTGAGTTGATATCATCACGTAGCTGAGTGCTTATGGCTTGACTATAATTTGAAACAATATGCGTATTGGATTGTGCAAAATCCATCAGTACAGCGTCGATTGCATCAACGCTAGTGCCTGACATCAGCCCAATAAAGTATTCAGGCATTAAGGTTTGATAAATTTATAAATCGCGCATTACTAATGCGTTTTGTGAATACGCATCAAGTTGCACAATCATAGGTTGAATAGAAGCTTGGAATCGATCCATTTCTGAATCAGGTAATGGATTTGCGCTAGGTAATTTAACTTTTAAAGGATTGCGGTGTACACCATTTACACGAAACTCATAATGTAAGTGTGGTCCTGTTGCTAATCCGGTGCTGCCTATGTAGCCAATAATTTGTCCTTGCTTTACACGTGAGCCGACACCGGTTTTTCCAGCATACTTAGACATATGAGCATAAAGCGTTGTGTAGGTGTTGCCATGACGAAGTATAATGGTGTTGCCATAACCTCCTTTTCTGCCGCGATGAACAACTTTGCCATCACCTGTGGCTTTAATTGCAGTTCCAGTTGAAGCCGCATAGTCCACACCTTTGTGTGCACGAATTTTATTTAAAACAGGATGTTTTCGTTTCAAATTAAAATGCGAACTAATGCGTGCTAAATCAACTGGCGTGCGCATAAAAGGTTTGCGCATACTTTTACCATCAGGAGAGTAATATTCTGTTTTATCGTTACTATCTGTGTAGCGATAGGCGCGATAGATTTCATTATTATTTACAAATTCTGCAGCGATTATATTTCCATCATCAACTTTTTCACCTTCAAGAAAAAGTTCTTCATATACAACAGTAAAGCTATCACCTTGGCGAATATCGAGTGCGAAATCTATATCCCAACCAAAGATTCCTGCTAATCCCATGATTAGGCCATCAGACATGCCAGCATCTTGTCCGGCAAGAAATAAAGATTGATTAATCGTTCCGGTAGCGACTTGAGATATTCTATCTAATTCGCGATCGGTTTCTTCGGTAATGAAAGTGTCATTGTCTCTATATAAAACAAGTGACTTGGTAATGCTTTTTTCGAGTTCTAATTTGTCAATGCCATCGCCACCAAAAGTAAAATGCAATTTTTGGCCGGGATAGATTTTTTTAAATGGTTTTGCTTGTTTGCCTAAATTTAATATACGCGTTAATTCATTATGAATATCTAGTTTGCTGAAAATTGAAGATAAAGTGTCGCCTTTATTAACAACTACCGTTACATCAGCTGCTTCTATGATAGGTTCGGTAGGGATAATTTCCAATTCATCTATCGTTTCGTTTGTGACTATAATTTCTTGCTTGTTCTCGCTAGGTCCTTGCAGTGCTATTGTTTGACTTTGACTTTGCTCTATAACAGGCTTAAGTGGTAATGCGATCTTTAAGTTACTGTCTTTATTTTGTTGTTTTGTAGTTTTGGTTAATTCGGCAATTGCAGATAGATATGAAGTATTAGGTGAAGGCTGATAAGTTTGTGCTAAAACAACACTGACTATAAGGATTCCAATTAAAGCAGTGGCTACTAGAATATATGCGGGGACGTGGTGTATTACGCCCTTTTTAGATGACGCAATATTTTTAAAGTCGGCCCCAATTAAAGAATTGTAATCCACGGAATTTACTTCAATTTTTGGCATAAAATAACGTCCTTGTACCCATTGGTCAATGAATTTAACAAGACTCACCATTCTACTAAAGAAACGGTTCTCTAACTGGTCGATCGCTATGGGCTATTGGTTTATAAAGGGTAAAAGTGGCTGAAAATACATCTAAATCTGTGTTAGACGAGTTAGTCCGTGGATGTGAGGAGGTTTTGCTCCTGGATGAGCTGAAATCTAAGCTCAAACTGGGCCGGCCATTGAGGGTTAAGGCCGGATTTGACCCAACTGCCCCTGATTTACATTTGGGTCATACGGTTCTTATTAATAAGCTGCGCCAATTTCAACAGGCAGGGCATCAGGTAATATTCTTAATTGGCGATTTCACTGGAATGATTGGTGATCCGACAGGTAAAAATGTCATGCGTCAGCCTTTGTCTGAAGAAGAAGTGCAGGAAAATGCCACTACTTATAAAGAACAAATTTTTAAGATTCTAGATCCGGCTAAAACAGAAATAGCATTTAACTCAACTTGGATGGCTAAAAAGAGTGCGGCAGATATGGTCAAGCTAGCCTCTAAGCACACGGTTGCACGCATGTTAGAGCGCGATGATTTTGATAAACGTTATAAAGGCGGTAAACCCATCGCTATTCATGAGTTCCTTTATCCTCTAATTCAAGGTTATGACTCAGTTGAACTAAAATGTGATATGGAGTTGGGTGGAACAGACCAAAAGTTTAATTTACTTGTCGGCCGAGAGTTACAAAAAGAAAGTGGCCAAGAACCACAAGTGATTATGACTATGCCCATTTTAGAAGGCTATACACAAGGGCCAGAAAAAATGTCGAAGTCGCTTAACAATTATATTGGTATCACCGATTCGCCGAATGACATGTTTGGTAAAATTATGAGTGTCGATGATGAAAAAATGTGGCGTTATTTTGATTTGCTAAGCTTTCGTTCGATTAGTGAAATTGAAAGCCTTAAAAAAGAAGTTAAAGACGGTGCTAATCCAAGAGATATCAAATTTTTACTTGCTAAGGAAATTATTGAAAGGTTCCATGACAAACAAGCTGCGGATGCTGCACAAGCTGATTTTATTCAGCGCTTTCAAAAAGGTGCTATGCCAGATGATATCCCGGAAAAAGAGATTCAGGCTGCAGACGGTAATATTGCCATCGGTAATTTGCTAAAAGAGGCTGGTTTAGTCGGTAGTACATCTGAAGCGATGCGCATGATTAAACAGGGTGCGATTAAAATTGAAGGTAATAAGGTTGATGATCCGAAATTAATTTTAGAAAAAGGTATGTCTGCAGTATTTCAAGTAGGAAAGCGTAAATTTGCAAAAGTGACCATCACCTAACAAATACTTGCATTGGAGTTGGTAAACCATTCGAGTCGATGCGGATTTAAAAATGATGATTTGGAAAGTGCTTAAAGAAAATGATATTAGTTTCCCATTTCCTCAACGCGAAGTGCGTATTCTTAATCCTTCATAAGAGTATTTATTAACACCGCTTTCTTGCATTTTGGGCAGATAAAATTGTCGCAGAAGTAGTTTTAGACGCCTAAGTTATGGGCAAAAGGGGTAGTTCATTGAGTATTGATCAATTCAACACCAGTATTCGCTTGACCTATGTTTGAAGCGCCCTATAATGCGCGCTCCGCAAAGCAAATGTCCCACCAAAAGTGGTTTATTTATTTGCGGATTTTTTTGTCCTTTCGTTGACAGAATTAAGATTAAAAACATATACTTATATGTTCGCTCACGCATACATGGCTGGGCGGTTATTTAACAATTGAATAAGTGACTTGTGTGGGTGCCTTGATAGGTACCTTAATTTTTATTGAGGGTGATAACAATTCAGTTGAAGTGCGTTTTTAAGTTCCTCACGGAACCTAAAGATTCATCTCAAAATATTCGCGAAGTAATTCGCAAAAAGTTATTAACTGAAGAGTTTGATCCTGGCTCAGATTGAACGCTGGCGGCATGCTTAACACATGCAAGTTGAACGGTAACGATAGCAAGCTTGCTTGCTAGGCGACGAGTAGCGGACGGGTGAGTAATACATAGGAATCTGCCCAGTAGCGGGGGACAACTCGGAGAAATCCGAGCTAATACCGCATACGCCCTACGGGGGAAAGCGGAGGATCTTCGGACTTCGCACTATTGGATGAGCCTATGTCGGATTAGCTTGTTGGTGGGGTAATGGCCTACCAAGGCAACGATCTGTAGCTGGTCTGAGAGGACGATCAGCCACACTGGGACTGAGACACGGCCCAGACTCCTACGGGAGGCAGCAGTGGGGAATATTGGACAATGGGCGCAAGCCTGATCCAGCAATGCCGCGT
>JABDMD010000167.1 GCA_013001685.1 Gammaproteobacteria bacterium
GGCTTACGGTTTCGAAAAATACTAGGTATATCAGAAGATACATTTGTTATTGGTCACCTGGGCCGCTTAGCAAAAGAAAAAAATCTTGAATTTTTAACTGATGCAGTAATTTCTTTTCTCAAAAAACATTCGACAAAAAATAAGGTTTGTTTTTTATTAGCTGGTGAAGGACCAATGAAAGAAACTATCATAGACCTTTTTGCAGAAAATAACTTATCAGACCTTCTCTATACCGTCGGCATTTTAAATGCTGATGAAGTTGCCGATGCATATAATGCTATGGATGTCTTCACCTTTGCATCCAAAAGTGAAACACAAGGAATGGTAATCACTGAAGCAATGGCTGGTGGGACTCCAGTTGTAGCCATAGATGCACCTGGAGTAAGAGAAGTAGTTCGTGACGGCATTAATGGCAGGCTACTCGATAGTGAAAATATCGACGAATTTACAAATGCTTTAGAGTGGATTCAATCAAAAGCTGAACCTGAAATAACAAAACTACAAATAAATGCAAGAGCTACCGCAGTGGAATTTTCAATGCAGCACTCTGCAGATAAAGCTCTTGAACACTTTCAAAAGCTTCAACAAAAAACTCTCAAGCATCGCCATCAAGAATATCATTCCTGGACTTCAGCATTAAATCTTATAGAAGCTGAATGGAAAAGAATTAAAGAATTCTCCGATGCTGCCAGTGCAGCTCTTATCCCAGATGATACGAAAAATTAATCTAATACAATGGTATACCAAATAGAAGTATTCCTACGTGAAGTGCGTCGTTGGTTCAGCCGCAGTGAATGGATGATTCGTGTTCTAGGTTTACCTACTTCTAAAGATACTGCTATAAAATCAGGTTTAATAATTATTCAGATAGATGGTTTGTCCCACACTCAGTTAATACGCGCAATGAACAATGGGAATCTACCATTTCTAAAAAAGCTGCAAACATCTGAGCATTATCACTTACATTCACTTTATACTGGCCTACCATCGAGCACACCAGCAGTACAAGGTGAACTATTTTATGGCTACAAAACTGCAGTACCTACCTTTAGTTTTATGGATCGAGAAACTAAAGAAATTCATCGCATGTATGAACCAAGCTCTTCATTAGAAATAGAGGAGTTTTTAAAACAACAAGGTGAGCCATTATTAAAAGGAGGCAGTGCTTATTGCAATATCTACACGGGTGGTGCTGAAGAATCTCATTTCTGCGCTTCTTCTTTTGGCTGGGGTGGACTATTACGTGCGGCAAATCCATTTGTGTTACTTTTTTTTCTATTAACAAATATATTTAGTCTTGTTAGGACAGCATTATTACTTTTTTTAGAAGTTATTTTAGCCATATTTGATTGTATTACAGGATTTGCAGAAGGGCTTAATCTTGTTAAAGAATTAAAATTTATTCCAACCCGTGTGGCTATTTGTATATTACTAAGAGAACTTATTACGATAGGAACAAAAATAGATATCGCACGTGGTTTACCAATCATTCATTTGAATTTTCTTGGTTATGACGAACAAGCTCACCGCAGGGGCCCTAGTTCACTATTTGCTCACTGGTCACTAAAAGGTATAGATAGAGCCATTAAAAATATCTGGCGTGCAGCACATCACTCTAAACGTAGACATTATGATATCTGGATCTACTCAGATCATGGCCAAGAAGACGTAATACCTTATCCTAATTTACATGAGTTTGAAATTGAAGAAGCAATAGCCAATGTCTTTAAAACTAACTTTAATCACAAACAAAATGTTGCTGAGTCACATGGAATACAATCACATCGAGCAAGATACCTAGGTGGCAACAAGATTCAAAAACTGTTTTCTACTTATATCGATGTGATTAAAAATACAAATAAGGATGAACCCGTAATTACAGCAATGGGCCCACTTGGACAAGTGTATTCTCCTTATAAATTAACTACAGAAGATCGAAATCATATTGCCAAGCAACTTATTGAAAAGGCCAAAGTTCCTTTGGTGATTGTTAAAGAAAACTCAAATCAAGCAACTGCATGGCTGCAAGATAAATGCTTTTCATTGCCACAAGATCGAGCAGATGTATTTGGTGCTAACCATCCATTTTTAGATGAACTAACTGATGACATTATAAGCATTTGCCAGCATAAAAATGCTGGGGATTTTATTATTTGTGGATGGCATAGCGGCATACCCTATCAAACTTTTCGTTTAGAGAATGGTTCTCACGCAGGACCAGGCGAAAATGAAACGCATGCATTTGCATTACTACCTGGCGATACTCTCATTGCAGATAACAATCACAATTATCTGCGACCTTTTGACTTACGTATTGCTGCACAAAACATCATTGGGCGTGAAGAAAAAAAACTACCCACTATCACAACTCGTAATAAAACAAAGCAAAAAACTTTACGGATCATGACGTACAATGTGCATAGCTGTATTGGTATGGATGGAAAGATCTCCCCGGAACGAATTGCTCGAGTAATAGCACGTTACGAACCTGATGTAGTTGCTTTACAAGAATTAGATGTGAAAAAATTCCGCACTGGAACAGTAGATCAAGCTCATCAAATCGCAAAACTTCTGCAGATGGAATTTCATTTCCATCCGGCCATTCATATCGAAGAAGAACGATATGGGGATGCGATTCTCACACATTTACCGATGAAACTAATAAAGGCAGACATATTACCCAAAATTTCGGGCAGCCCTACTCTTGAGCCGCGCGGTGCTATCTGGGTACAAGTTGAAGTAAATGGAACACTCATACAGATACTAAATACACACCTTGATGTGAGGCCACGCCCACGTCGTACTCAGCTAGAAGCTGTGTTGGGTGCAGATTGGCTGGGACATGCAGATTGTAAAGGCATAAAAATTTTTTGTGGAGACCTTAACACCTTTCCGTCTTCTACACTCTATCGAAATATTACTGATAATTTTAAAGACACAGCACAAAAAAGTAACAAGGGAAGCCCACAAGGAACGTTCTTTACTCGTTTCCCTGCTACCCGTATCGATTATATTTTTGTTAATGAACAAACAGAAGTTTTAACAACTCGAGTACCAAATACAGAGCTGACTCGCTTAGCTTCTGATCACTTACCTTTATTTACAGATATTCGAATTAATAATTAAAACCGATATAGATCTGTCATTTATATACTGAAATTAATTACCTTATTTTGTTATTGCTTATCTAATATTCGGGTGTACAAATCCAAATATTGCATGGCACTATTTTTCCAAGAAAAATCTTGCCGCATCGCATTGAGTTGCATTTTTTCCCATATTGTCTTATTCGAATATATGTCTAAACCACGGATAATGGCTTTCAACAAATCAACAGCACTATCTTTCTCAAAGATTATCCCAGTATTTTTTATTGACTCTGCACTTTTACTTGTCTCATCAATAACAGTATCTGCTAGGCCACCTGTTTTTCGCACAATTGGAATGGTTCCATAATGTTGACTATACATTTGATTTAACCCGCATGGCTCATAACGGGATGGCATGATAAAAAAATCTGCTGCTGCAGTAATTTTATGCGCAAGCGTTTCATCATAACCAACCCTAACAAACACTTGCTCAGGATTAGTATTAGCCGCTTTGGTTAATGCTGTTTCCAACGCCTTTTCACCACTACCGAGAATTACATACTGTACTTTAAAATTTTTAAGATAAGGCAATACTCCCACAATTAAATCGATCCCTTTTTGCGCCACTAAACGTGAGATGCTAGCTAATAGAGGTATGTTCCCACCTACTTCAAGACCAAGTTCTTTTTGCAAGGCAAGTTTATTTTTTGTTTTTAGTGAAAGTGTTTTAATACTATATGTAGTATCAATATTGTTATCTTTATTTGGATTCCATTCTTCTTTATTTATGCCATTAATAACTCCTGTCAACTTCTCAGAATGAAACTGCAATAACTTTTCAAGCCCTGCCCCATATTCTTTGGTCTGTATTTCAGTTGCATAAGTTGGGCTAACAGTAGTCACTTGATCTGCATAAACAATACCGCCTTTAATAAATGAAAATTCATCATAGAATTCCATACTGTCAAATGACCAAAGCTCACTAGGTAGCTGTAAATCCACAAACGTTGAATATGGAAATACACCTTGATAAGCCAAATTATGTATCGTAAATATTATTCCAGGCCTTGATTTCTCAAAATGTAATATCACAGGAGCTAAGGCAGTTTGCCAGTCGTTACAATGCAGTATATCTGGTTGCCAATCGAGTCCTATTTGATCTGTCGCGATAGCAGCAATAACTCTCGAAAAAACTGCAAAGCGTTGCGCATTATCAGGCCAAGTCTCGCCTTTGGTTGAAGTATATGGCCCGCCTTCGCGTTCAAATAAACTCGGGCAATCTAGCAACCAAATTGGCAAGCGTGTTCCAGGCAAAGTTGCTTTTAAAAGTTCAACTTCATTTTTTTGCACAGTAATCTGTGCAACCTTTTTTATATGTGTAAGTTGATCTTTTGCTTGTCGATATGCTGGCATCACCAAACGTATGTCTTGACCTAATGACTTTAGCGCTCTAGGTAAACTTTGCGATACGTCAGCAAGCCCACCAGTTTTTATTAACGGAAATATCTCACTACTTGCAAAAAGAATTTTGTATTTATTGTCATTAATAATATTGGTTACTCCGACAAGCGATTTATTCTGGGCTTAGTATGACAGCCCCTAAAGGTGGCAATGTAAGCTTCAACGAGTATGGTTGGCCCATCCAAGTTATGGGTTCTGCTTTTACAGCCATATTATTACCTACATTCGAACCTCCATAATATGTCGAGTCGGAATTGATTCTCTCTTTATATATTCCTTCGTAAGGCACACCAATACGATAATCATTTCGGGCTACAGGAGTAAAATTAAGTATAACTACAAAGCTTCTATCTTTTGATTTTCGAATATAACTAATCACTGATTGTTCATGATCATGGCAGTCTACCCACTCAAAACCTTGCGCATCAAAATCATAATAATGTAGCTCTTGGGACTTCACATAAAGTGTATTTAAATCCCGCACAAGATCTCGAATACCCTGATGAAGCTTATAATCTAAAACATACCAATCTAATGCTTTATGATGATTCCACTCATCACCCTGAGCAAACTCGCAACCCATGAATAATAATTTCTTCCCTGGATAGGTGAACATATAGGTATACAACAAACGTAAATTTGCAAAACGTTGCCATTCATCACCAGGCATTTTGTATAACAACGAAGATTTTCCATGTACGACTTCATCATGTGAAAATGGCAAAACAAAGTTTTCATGAAACGCATACAGCAATCCAAAAGTTAGAATCTCATGATGAAATTTACGATGCACAGGATCTTCATGCATATATTGCAATGTATCGTGCATCCAACCCATATTCCATTTCATTGAAAACCCTAAACCACCCATCCAAGTTGGTTGAGTCACTTGAGGCCAAGCAGTTGATTCTTCTGCTAAAATTAATGTACCGGGAAATTCTCCATGGGTGATGTTATTTAGCTCACGAATGAAATCGATCGCTTCTAAATTTTCATTACCACCATATTTATTAGGAATCCATTCGCCCTCTTCTCGTGAATAATCTAAATATAAAAGTGAAGCAACAGCGTCAACACGAAATCCATCAACATGAAATTCTTCTAACCAATATACTGCGCTGGAGAGTAAAAAGTTTCGCACTTCATTACGACTGTAGTTGAAAATTAATGTGCCCCAATCAGGATGTTCTGCCAGGCGTACATCAGCATGCTCATATAGAGATGTGCCGTCAAAACGCATCAATCCATGCTCATCCTTGGGGAAATGTGCAGGCACCCAATCGAGAATGATACCTATATTGTGTTCATGACAATGATTTACAAAATAGCGAAAATCATCTGCGCTACCAAAGCGTGTTGTCGGTGCAAAATAACCTAATGTTTGATAACCCCAAGAATCATCAAACGGGTGTTCGCAAATAGGCAATAATTCAATATGCGTAAATCCTAATGATTTCACATAGCTAACTAAACGCTTTGCTAATGCTCTATAGTTTAGAAAATTATTTTCTTCATCACGTTGCCAAGATCCTAAATGCACTTCATAAATTGACATTGGAGCATGCAACCAATCTGCAGCTTCACGTTGCTTTACCCATTCCTGATCATTCCATTCAAAATTACTGGCTTGTGTGATGAGAGATGCAGTCTTGGGTCGAATTTCGAATTGTTGGGCATAAGGGTCTGACTTGACCGATATTTGTCCAGATTCTCGATTACGTATTTCATATTTATAGGGCGCACCAATTGACACCTCAGGAATAAACAAGACCCAAACACCGCTACCACCTAAGTTTTGCATAGGATGACGCCGCCCATCCCAACGATTAAAATCCGCAACTACACTTACTCGTTCCGCATTGGGAGCCCATACTGCAAATCTAACACCAGAAATATTATCTATAGTTAGGCAATGAGCGCCTAAAATTCTATATATATGCCAATGTTGTCCTTGATCAAATAGCTGTAAATCATATTCGGGTATATTTGGTGCAAATGTATACGGGTCATACTCAGAAAATTTATCGCCCTCGCTCGTTTGCCAACAGAGCTTGTAATGTTCGAGAATGTTATCTTGAGAGCCTGTATATTCGAAGATATCCGTATCGAGTATGCGCGTCATTTCTGCACCATTCGCATCGATATGCACTGTTTTACAATTAGGAATATATGCGCGTATAACTGATTGAGTGTTATTGTTACAGCGCCCTAGTACTGAAAAAGGATTGTGGTGTTGAGCATCGATAACTCTCTGCAAATCTGCATTAATTGAATGCGAGGAAATAGTTTGCGTGGATGACATATATATTAAGTATGAATGAATAAAATAAATGAAACTTGACCAATCACAACGTTATGTTAGTCGGCTAACGCGAAAAACATTAGCTTTAATTTTAGCGGGCGGTCGTGGCTCTCGCTTACTCAATCTAACAGAATGG
>JABDMD010000169.1 GCA_013001685.1 Gammaproteobacteria bacterium
AATCACGCACCTTCTCCGCTGCTGGCTGCATTAAACTACTATGCGAAGGAACACTAAGTGGCAAAACCACAGCTCGCTTTGCACCTGCTTCTTTGGCTACATCAATGGCTCGCGCCACTGCATCCGAATCTCCCGCAATTACTACCTGCCCTGGCGCATTAAAATTTACCGCTTCTACAACCTGCCCTTGTGAAGCTTGAACACAAACTTCTGCAAGCTTGTCATTATCTAAACCCAATACTGCAGCCATTGCACCTTGACCTACTGGTACGGCTTGTTGCATTACTTCGCCACGAAAACGCGCCAATGGCACGGCTGTAGCAAAATCAAGCGCACCTGAACAAACTAAAGCAGTGTATTCACCAAAACTATGGCCAGCCATATAAGCTGGGTGATTAACTTTTTTATTCCAAACCATCCAGACTGCAAAGCTAGCACACAGCATAATCGGCTGAGTGTTTTCAGTGCGGTTAAGCTCTTCCTCTGGTCCTGAAGACACAAGCGCCCACAAATCCTGCTGCAAAATCTCAGAAGCATGCTCAAAGGTCTGTTTAACTTCGGGATATTCACCAGCCAATTCGGCCAACATTCCTAGGGACTGGGAGCCTTGGCCAGGAAACAAATACGCGTAACTCATTTAATAATGCTAGTAATTAACAGCTTTTGATCGTTATTTGATGGAGGTTTAGAACCGCAACATTGTACTCATAAATCAAATCGCTTGTTTTATTTTTTTCTTCTCTCATAATGTGCCACATCTTAAATATGACCAGGTAGATAACTAGGAGCTGTATGGCTAAGGAAGACCAAATTGAAATGGAGGGTACTGTGATGGAAACCCTGCCGAATACCATGTTTCGTGTCGAGCTTGAAAATGGCCACATCATTACTGCACATATATCTGGGCGTATGCGAAAACACTACATTAAGATTTTGACTGGTGACAAGGTCACTGTTGAAATGACGCCATATGATTTATCAAAAGGAAGAATTACTTTCCGCGGAAAATAATTTTTTATCTAGTTAGTAACTTCTTCTAGATACTCAATTTCTAAAGCACTTCCTGAACCTTCTCCTTTATTATCGCTAGCACGCACTACGACTTTACCGCCGTTTTCTAAGCAGCCAAACAGAATTTCTTCTGCGAGTGGCTTTTTAATGTGTTCTTGAATAACTCTTTCCATGGGACGCGCACCCATTTTTACGTCGTAACCACGTTCTGCGATCCACTCTTTAGCTGAAGCTTCAACTTGAATTTCTATTTTCTTAGACTCCAACTGTGCTTCTAGCTGAGACACAAACTTATCTACCACATGAAGAATGGTTTTCTTATTAAGTGGTGAGAATTGAATAATGGCATCCATTCGGTTTCTGAACTCAGGTGTAAATGTACGCTTAATAATTTCAGCACCATCAGACTGATTATCTTGTGTAGTAAAGCCTACACTGGTACGGCTCATTTCCGATGCACCTGCATTCGTGGTCATCACTAAAATAACATTTCGAAAATCAACTTTTCTTCCATTGGTATCTGTCAACGTACCGTGATCCATAATCTGCAATAGTAGGTTAAATACATCTGGATGCGCTTTCTCAATTTCATCTAGCAATAAAACACAATGTGGAGCTTTTAATACCGCATCTGTAAGCAATCCACCTTGATCAAAGCCAACATAACCAGGAGGTGCACCAATTAACCTTGAAACCGTATGTCGCTCCATATACTCAGACATATCGAATCTCAATAACTCGATTCCAAGAATCATTGAAAGTTGTCGAGTAATTTCCGTTTTACCTACACCAGTTGGCCCAGCAAATAAGAAAGAACCAATTGGTTTTTCTTCATTACCAATCCCTGAACGCGACATTTTAATCGCGGTAGATAAAGTACTGATCGCATCATCTTGACCAAATACCACCAACTTTAAATCACGCTCTAAATTCTTTAGCACGGTCGTATCATCAGAACTCACGTGTTTAGGCGGAATACGCGCAATCTTAGAAACCACATCTTCAATTTGTTTAATTGAAATAGTCTTCTTGCGAGATGATTTAGGCTTAAGGTTCATATTGGCCCCAGCCTCGTCGATAACATCAATGGCCTTATCTGGCAAATGCCTATCGTTGATATACTTATCTGCAAGTTCTGCTGCAGTCTTAAGTGCTTTATCAGAGTATTTGACGTCATGATGCTCTTCAAATCGACTACGTAGTCCCTTGAGTATTTGATAAGTCTCATCCACGGAAGGCTCATCGACATCAATATTTTGGAATCTTCTAGCCAGCGCCCGATCTTTTTCAAATACACCACGGAATTCTTGATAAGTTGTAGAACCGATACATTTCAGTTCACCAGAACTTAACATTGGTTTAATTAAGTTTGACGCATCCATTACACCGCCTGATGCAGAGCCTGCACCAATGACCGTATGAATTTCATCAATGAATAGAATTGCACCCTCTTCTTCTTTTAGCTGATGCAATACACCTTTAAGACGCTTTTCAAAATCACCACGATATTTAGTTCCAGCAACTAAGCCACCAAGATCTAGTGCATAAATGGTGCTGTCTTGTAATATTTCAGGTACTTCTTTTTCAACAATTCTTTTTGCCAAACCTTCAGCAATTGCAGTTTTACCTACGCCTGCTTCACCAACTAATAACGGATTATTTTTTCGACGACGACATAAAATTTGAACTACACGTTCAATTTCATTATCACGCCCTATTAACGGATCAATTTTCCCTTCAATTGCACGTGAATTCAAATTAGTTGCAAAACGCTCCAACGGTTTTGGTGCGGGTGCATCGCCATTTAAATCTACTTCAGGATCACCTGTTAATTCACTTTCAGATTCCATTGGCACTTTTGAAATACCATGAGCAATGAAATTCACTACATCTAGACGTGCAACGTCGTGTTGCCCTAAAAGATATACTGCATGAGATTCTTGTTCACCGAAAATAGCTACTAAAACATTAGCGCCGGTAACTTCAGCTTCTTTTTTTCCAGAAGACTGAACATGAAATACAGCGCGTTGTAAAACACGCTGAAAACCTAATGTCGGCTGAGTATCTCGGTCATCATCTTCCGGTAAAACCGGTGTGTTGTCGCTGATAAACTCTGCTAGTTCGTTTGCAAGCTTAGTTAAATTTGCGCCGCATGCACGTAATACATCTGCTGCCGCTGGATTTTGCGTAAGTGCTAGTAATAAGTGTTCCACGGTCATGAATTCATGCCGCTTTTCACGGGCTTCTTTAAAAGCAACGTTGAGGGTAAATTCCAGCTCTTTATTTAGCATAAGTACCTGTCTTTAATACTTCTACTTAAGCCTCTTCCATGGCGCAAAGTAATGGGTGGTTGTTCATTCGTGAATAGTCATTAACTTGAGCAACTTTTGTCTCCGCTACATCACGGGTAAATACACCACATACACCTTTACCACGTGTATGAACGTGCAACATGATACGGGTAGCTTTTTCACGATTCATCTTAAAAAAGTTCTCTAAAATATGTACCACAAACTCCATAGGGGTGTAATCATCATTCAATATAACAACTTTGTACATCGGCGGTTGCTTAATCTTCGGCTTCGCCTCTTGGACAGCCAACTCATCATCATGGCGAATTTCTTCTTGATCAGACATACTCGATAGGTAAAGCTATTAGACTAGTATTATATACAGCACTATTTTGCAGCCTAGTTGCAATATCTAAAACGCACCATTTGGCCTACTGAAGGATGGTGTGTAATACATAGTAAGATGGGTGCATACATAGTGAGTTTCAAGTCTTTTCTATAATATAAGTTAACTAAATAAAGCAAGCTCTTGAATTATATATACTATTTCGTATATTACGCATTCTTTGCTTGTAATTTTCATTGATTTTCACATTTTACTCAATTAATCAATTAACTTTTTTATTATAAAAACACAATAAAATTATGAATTGGGAACCTCATATAACCGTTGCAGCAGTGATTGAACGTGAAGATAAATTCCTCTTAGTAGAAGAAATGATTGAAGGCGCCCCTGTTCTTAATCAGCCCGCTGGTCATTGGGAAAAAGGTGAAACACTAATCGAAGCCGTTAAACGCGAAACCTTAGAAGAAACAGGATGGGAATTTTATCCCACTGCTCTAGTCGGCATCTACCAATGGCAGCACCCTCGTAAGGACGAAACGTTTTTACGATTTACCTTCTGTGGAGATTGCAGCGAAGATCAAATATCAACTGAGCTAGATGATGGCATTTTGAATGCTAGCTGGCATCACAAAAATGAAATTCTAGCCTTACCTGAGACTAGAATTAGAAGCACTCTGGTCACAGAAAGTTTAAAAGATTACCTAGATGGCAAGCGCCATGACATGAACATGATGCGCGATATCCACCAACATTGGTAGCAATGTTAATTTATGACTGAGAAGGTTATTGTCGGCATGTCCGGAGGCGTCGATTCATCAGTAGCTGCCTACCTATTACGTGAACAAGGTTTCAATACCGAAGGATTGTTCATGAAAAACTGGGAAGAAGATGATGATGAAGAATACTGTTCCGCTTCAGTCGATCTAGCCGATGCACAAAAAATTTGCGATCAACTACGTATCCCTTTACATACTGTTAACTTTTCCAGCGAATACTGGGATCGCGTATTTGAATATCTCCTAACTGAATATAAAGCTGGTCGCACACCTAACCCAGACATTATTTGTAATAAAGAAATCAAATTTCGCGCATTTTTAAATCATGCAATGAATTTAGATGCGAATTATATTGCTACAGGTCATTACGCAAATAGCGAAATCAAAAATGATGAAGCAAAACTATATAAAGGGTTAGATCCAAACAAAGATCAAAGTTACTTCTTACATACTTTAGATCAACAACAACTATCTAAATCCATATTTCCTATTGGCAAGTTGGAAAAAACTGAAGTTCGAAAAATTGCTAAACAAAATAAATTTGATACGTTTGATAAAAAAGATAGCACCGGTATTTGTTTTATTGGTGAACGAAAATTTAGAGATTTTTTGAAAAATTATATTCCTGCACAACATGGCGAAATAAGAACTTTAGACGACAAGGAAATTGGTGAACATGAAGGTGTTATGTTTTACACCATTGGGCAACGCCAAGGCTTGGGGATAGGTGGTCAGAAAGAACATTCAGAAGAGCCTTGGTATGTAACTGATAAAGATGTGGATTCAAATTACCTTTATGTTGCACAGGGGCGAGAACATGACTCTTTGTATCATTCCAAGCTACTCACACAGGATTTCCATTGGATTGCAGGCAAACCACCATCTTCCTTAGATAATTTAAAAGCCAAAACTCGCTACCGCCAAAGTGATCAAGACTGTTCGATTGATCTAGTAAATGATAAAAGTTATGAAGTTACTTTTGCAGAACCACAATGGGCCATCACACCAGGACAAAGTGTTGTACTTTATCAAGACGACAAATGTCTTGGTGGTGCTATTATTGAAAAGCGTTTTAAGTGATCAGGCTGAAAGTTTCGTGTTTAATATATCTAAAGATCAAACCATAGCACTTGCTGGTTTATATCAGTCTTTGGCTCTAGTGCAAAATATCGCATGGGAAGGCAATACTGATCATTCTTGCATGGTCCCAACCATTGAAAGCATATTAAAACTGGATGTTAATGAATTCATAGATGTATACGGCTCTACAAATAATCTTCAACTCGGCATACAAACACTAAAAACTGCATTACAAAATAAAAGCGAGAAACATGCAGTTGAACGAACACGCTATGCCATAAATCTTATGTACCTTGCTTCCAAGTTAGCAGTAAACCCAAATGCTGTATCTTCTCTAGGCACCCAGATTGAACGCATCAGTAATCAATATAATTCAGTGGCTGAATCGTTCGACGATATCACTCAAGATCTAGGTGGTCTTTACCGCGAATATATCAGTCCACTTGGCCCGAAAATAATTATCGAAGGTGACCCGGTGTATTTAAAGACGGACCAAAATGCCAGCAAAATTAGAGCTCTGCTCTTAGCAGGTATTCGAGCCATTATTCTTTGGAAGCAAGCTAATGGTAAACGCTGGACCTTATTACTTGGAAGAAAGTCCCTTTTGGATAATATTCTCGCACTAGAACAACGTATTTAGTACTAATAAACACCATTTCTGTCCTAATTTACCACTTACAGGCAGTTATTTTTTATAGCTAAATATTTGATAATCACGCTCCCTTTTTCGACCCCCAGCTTGATCACAAGCTAGACCGATATAAACGTACTGCTGAGGAGCCTGCATGAGCAACAGTTTTGACACCAAATCCAACCTGGATGTTAATGGAAAATCGTATGAATATTTTAATGTAGGTAAATTACCTCAGGCGGAGCACCTACCCTATTCCATTAAAATCTTACTTGAAAATCTTCTTCGTTACGAAGACAACAAAACCGTAACTAAACAAGATATCGAAGCGATTTTAAACTGGGATTCTAAAGCAGAACCAAGCAAGGAAATTGCTTTTCGTCCAGCACGTGTATTAATGCAAGACTTCACAGGTGTTCCTTGTGTGGTCGACCTAGCTGCAATGCGTGATGCAATGAAAAAACTCGGCGGTGACCCAGAAAAAATTAACCCACTGCAGCCCGCAGAAATGGTAATCGACCATTCTGTACAAGTAGATAATTTTGGTTCAGATGGTGCGATGGACTTAAATGAAAAATTAGAGTTTAGTCGTAACAAGGAACGTTATAGCTTCTTAAAGTGGGGACAAAACGTATTCTCTAACTTTAAAGTAGTACCTCCAGGCACAGGTATCGTGCATCAAGTGAACTTAGAATATTTAGCACGTGTCATCTTTTCTATAGATAAAAACGGAACCACTCAAGCCTATCCTGACTCAGTAGTAGGTACCGACTCACACACTACAATGATCAACGGTGTTGGTGTTTTAGGTTGGGGAGTTGGTGGAATTGAAGCAGAAGCCTCAATGCTAGGCCAACCTATCTCTATGCTTATTCCTAAAGTGGTTGGTTTTAAACTTACTGGCAAGCTTCCTGAAGGTGCGACGGCAACGGATTTAGTTTTAATTATTGTTGAAATGCTTCGTAAGCATGGCGTAGTTGGAAAATTTGTAGAATTTTATGGTGAAGGTTTAGATGTATTACCACTTGCTGACCGCGCAACCATTGCAAACATGGCACCAGAATACGGTGCAACCTGTGGAATCTTCCCTATCGATGCGGAAACCATTCGTTATTTAGAACAAACAGGCCGTGACCCACAGCAAGTTGCTTTAGCTGAAGTTTATGCAAAAGAGACCGGTCTGTGGCGTGAAAAAGCTAGAACGAATGTTAACTTCAGTGAACACATTGAATTAGATCTAGGCGATGTGGTTCCAAGCATCTCTGGCCCTAAACGTCCGCAAGATCGCATTTCACTTTCAGAATCCAAACCTGCATTTGTAAGAGATATTGCTGCACTAAAAGAAGAGCGTGACATTCAAAGTAAAGGCAGTGTAGAAATTGAAATTGATGGCAAAAAAGAAACTTTGTCAGATGGAGCAGTGGTGCTTGCTGCAATCACATCATGCACAAACACTTCAAACCCAAGCGTAATGCTTGGTGCGGGTTTAGTCGCACGTAAAGCTGCAGCTCTTGGGGTTAAAGTTAAACCTTGGGTGAAAACATCACTTGCTCCAGGATCTCGAGTTGTAACAGAATATTTAGAAAATGCTGGTGTTATGGATGACCTAAAACAATTAGGTTTCCACGTGGTTGGTTATGGTTGCACAACCTGTATTGGTAACTCTGGCCCATTACCAGAGCCAGTAGCCAATGCAATCACTGAAAATGACTTAGTCACAACTTCAGTACTTTCAGGCAATCGTAACTTTGAAGGCCGTGTACATGCGCTTATTCGCATGAATTACCTTGCTTCTCCCCCGCTTGTAGTGGCTTATGCAATCGCAGGGCGAATGGACATTGATGTCTACAATGAGCCACTTGCTGAAGGTAAAGATGGCAAACCAGTATTCTTAAAAGATATCTGGCCAACTCAACAAGAAGTGACCGATGTTGTGTCTAACTACTTAACCACTGAACAATATGTTAAGTCTTATCAAGATGTATTCCATGGCGAGAGTAACTGGAACAACTTGGATGCAGCAGATAGCAATTTGTATGCATGGGATGATTCAACCTATATCAACAACCCGCCATACTTCGAAGGCATGACCAAAGACATCAGCGATGTTTCAGACATTAATGGTGCAAGAGTGTTAGCTTATCTTGGTGACTCAGTAACAACTGACCATATTTCACCGGCTGGTGCGATTGCTCCTGACAGTCCTGCTGCTAAATACTTACAAGAGAAAGGGGTTAAACCATCTGACTTCAACTCGTACGGCTCACGTCGTGGTAATCACGAAATCATGATGCGCGGTACATTCGCCAACATTCGTTTACGTAACAAAATGGCTCCTGGTACTGAAGGCGGTGTAACCCTGCACCAACCTAGTGGCGAACTTATGTCTATCTTTGATGCGGCGATGAAGTATAAAGAAGAAAAAGTACCTACGATTATTCTTTCAGGTAAAGAATACGGTTCAGGTTCATCACGTGATTGGGCTGCTAAAGGTCCAAGCTTACAAGGTGTAAGCGCTGTAATCGCTGAGAGCTATGAGCGCATTCACCGTTCTAACTTAGTCGGCATGGGAATCCTTCCATTGCAATACAACGAAGGTGACACTGCTGAAAGCTTGGGTTTAACTGGCAAAGAAGTTTTTAATATTACTGGTTTGCAAAATGGTGCGGCGAAGTCTGTAACCGTAACTGCAAAGGCTGAAGACGGTAGCGAAAAGTCATTTGATGTGATAGTTCGGATCGATACACCACAAGAAGTGGAGTACTACCAGAATGGTGGAATTCTACATTACGTTCTTCGCCAACTAGCCGCTTAATAGCTTGCTATCAATAAGACAAAGCCTCTGCAATTTTATATTGCAGAGGCTTTTTTAATGTATGCGTACTAATAATTTAATCCTCGGATGTATTTTTGCCATGTTTGCAGAACTATGTTTTGTAGGCATGGGCTCATTAGTCAAACAACTTTCTGAGAACTTGCCCAGTCAAAATGTTCTGTTTTTTAGAAATCTATTTGGCTTACTTATACTCTTACCTCTAATTTTTAAGCTCGGGATAAAAACACTTAAAACCGATAACCTTAAATGGCATTTTCTGCGATCGTTATCTGGGGTGTCAGCAATGTATTGCTTTTTCTTTGCTTTATCTGAGCTGCCATTAGCGGATGCGATGCTATTGAAAATAAGTGCACCATTATTTATTCCCATCATCGCTTTTGTTTGGTTAAGTGAACATATTTCCTTACGTGCCACTATGGCGATTTTGATTGGTTTTCTAGGTGTCATTCTAGTTTTAAAGCCAACCGGGACAGTTCATATTGCATCCATTGCAGGACTTATGGGTGGCGCTTTAGCAGCATTAGCAAAAGTCACCATCAGGCGAATGTCAGACACTGAGCCTATCAGCCGAATTGTGTTTTACTTTGGATTGATCAGTTTGATAATAGCTACCATCCCTATGTTTTGGTTTTGGCAAAACCCTAATCAAAAAGAATGGATGTTACTAATATTGCTTGGAGGGTTTGGTACATTTGGACAACTATTCTTAACCAAGGCTTACACACTCGCACCTGCAAGTCGAATTGCACCCTTTACCTACTCTTCTATTTTATTTGCCGCAGCTATAGGCTGGATATTCTGGAGTGAGATTGTCACTTTACTGACGGTATCCGGTGCCTTCCTAATCATCATGGCAGGAATACTCATTATTCAAGAGAAAAAAGTATCCACACTCACTAAGATTGAGGATTAGTTATATCTTTTTTGTATTTTTTATTTAATAAAACTACAAACGTAGTCTGTTATTTCCATTATTTTTAATAGAAACGTAGAATTAGCTGGTACCTCAAAACTCTCACCACCATTTACGTTTACCCAATCATTACCAGGCAACAGAACTCGCAGCTTGCCAGACAAGATCTCTATCAACTCTTTATCACTGGTATTAAACTCATGCTCACCCGGCAGCATAATGCCTAAAGTTTTACGTGACCCATCTTGTAAGATTACTGAACGGCTTGTGACTTGGCCACCAAAGTACACGTTAGCCTCGCGTACGACAGATACGTTTTCAAATACAGACATTTATCTGTTCCTTTAATATCTCTAGTAGATATTATATTGAAGCCTGCACACAACGAAGCAGTCCATAATCATAGGCGCCATCTAATGCCTCGAACACAGGTTTTAAACGTCGTTCTTCATTATCACCGAATGATTCAATTGCAAAGACAATTTCATCATATTTTTTCTCATCCAGCTCAAGCACTTCCTTAACGTCTAATAAACCCATTTCAATTGCCTCGGAGAGGTGGGTGTACACGGTGGTACTGGTTAGTTCGCGTTGTTTAATAATTTGATCAATAGTTTTACCTTGCTGATAAAGCATCAACGTTTCATTTACCGTTTTCGACAAAGTATTATCTAATAATTCTGATAACGGAAATTTAGCGATCTCATCAATGAACTTTTTACCGTACCGTTCAAGTTTCTGTTCACCCACACCCGTAATTCTATTCATATCATTTAGATTAATTGGGCGAACCTTTAGCATTTCTTGCAAAGTAGCATCATGGAAAATCACATAAGGTGGCACACCTGCCTTTTCAGCTAATGACAATCTAAGCGCGCGCAAAGCTTCCCACAATGCTTCATCTTGTGGTCGTACAGCTTGCTTAGCTTTTTTGGTTGAAACTTGCTTTTCTTGCTTTTCCATCTTACGTAACTGCAAGGTTTGCTCACCACGTAATACAGGTCTGCATTTCTCGGTTAAACGTAATGCACCATGATGCTCTATATCGATTTCCAAAAATCCTATAGCAATGAGTTGCCGCATCACCACTCTCCATTCTGCTACAGAGAATTTTTTACCAATCCCAAATGTACTGATTTGATCATGACCGTTACGTTGAATTCGCTCATCTACTTTGCCTAACAAGATATCGACAATATAACTTACACCAAAACGTTGTTCGGTACGATACACACAAGACAGTGCCATTTGAGCAGCTTTAGTCGCTTCCCATTTTTGTGGGGGGCGTAAACAATTATCACAATTGCCGCATCTTTCACTTGCTTCTTCATCAAAATATTCCAACAAAGCTTGACGACGACAACTGACTAACTCACACAAACCCAGCATTGTTTCGAGTTTATGATGCTCTACTCGTTTATAAGTTTCATTTGCGTTAGAGTTTTGGCTAAATTGACGCAAGGTGATGATATCTTGTAATCCGTAAGCCATCCAAGCATTCGCATCTAATCCATCTCTACCTGCACGCCCAGTTTCTTGGTAATACGCTTCAATACTTTTGGGTAAATTAAGGTGTGCAACAAAACGCACATCCGGTTTATCGATTCCCATACCAAAGGCAATCGTCGCAACAATGATCACCCCTTCTTCGCGTAAAAATCGGCGCTGATTTTCTTGCCGAACATCTGCTGATAAACCAGCATGATATGGTAAGGCGATCCTACCTTGATCATTCAGCCATCCTGCAACGGAATCTACTTTTTTACGAGATAAGCAATACACTATTCCAGCATCATCCGCATGATTTTGTGCCAAGAAAGTCCAAAGCCGCTGTTTAGAATTACTGCCATCACTAATTGCATAGTGAATATTCGGTCGATCAAAACTGTCAATAAAGATTTTAGCTTCTTCTAACTGCAGTTGAGTAATAATTTCATCGCGTGTGCGTTGATCCGCAGTAGCCGTAAGCGCGATTCTTGGCACGTCAGGATAACGCGCATGAATTTGTCTCAGTCTTTGGTATTCAGGTCGAAAGTCGTGGCCCCACTGAGACACACAGTGCGCCTCATCAATCGCAAATAGCGATAGTTGACTTTGATCCATTAACTGCATCATTTTCTTGGTCAACAAGCGCTCAGGTGCTACATAAAGAATATCCAATTCACCATTGATCAATTCTTGTTCAACAACAGATGCTTCGTCATACTCAAGGCTGGAATTAAGAAAAGCCGCCTTAACACCTAGTTGTTTAAGCGCATCAACTTGATCTTGCATTAAGGCAATAAGCGGTGAAACAACAATACCTGTGCCTTCACGTACTAATGCGGGAATCTGATAACAAAGTGATTTACCACCACCGGTAGGCATTAAAACTAGTGAGTCATCTCCATTAAGCAGAGCATCAATAATTTTCTTTTGAGATGGACGAAATTGTTGAAAACCAAATGTTGATTTTAATATTTCGTTGGCGTGCTGCAGCAATTTAGAAGTAATCTTAGAAAATTTATTGGAAAAGCATTATGAACGATAAGTTGAATTGAGTTAACTAAAACATCGTTGCCTAAGGTATGACAGTATAATGATCAACTTAAACCCAAGACAGTACAATCTTCATTTAAAATATGGAAAGTCGAGAACCAGAAAAACTCACAAAAAAACATGAGAAACTGACTCATACAGATATGATGAAGGTCAATTCACATGTACAGAGAGAAAAGGATGGATGGATTCTGAATACCTTAATGATCGAAGGTTGTGATGCACCATTTAAATACAAACGCAAAAAGAAATACAAAAGCCTACAAGGACAACGCGTGAATCTAACCTATTACGTAAGCTCTGAAAATATAGCCGGCATGAAGATTGAAATCATGTCCGTAGTCAGAGTAAAAATATCCTGATTATAGTTTTAATATCCTATGCCGAACATCTGCTACAAGAGCAGCAGACATTCGGTTGAATCTAAAAATCATAGTTAGCTTGTTTAATTCGAAATTTTATTTCCGACCACAACAAAGTAAGCAGCAATTAACAACAAGACTACTTGAAATTCCATACCGCCAGCAGGAAACCCCTCTGCAGGCATGAAATTCCATCGACCCCAATGCACCATAAAAATGGCACCAAGCATAACTGGTGCTATGGCAAGCCCAGCCAAACGTGTAATCAAATCGCTAGAGAATCCACCAACGATAATGCCAATGCCTCCTGCGACCTCTGCAAAAGCAACTAGGACAGCAATGGGAGCCGAAAGCCCCATCATTTGAGCAAATCCTTCAAGGTTCATGAATTTCATCGATCCGTGAAAAATAAACACACTTGCAAGGCATAGCCTTAACAACCAATGTGCGTGTGGTTTTAATCCATCTAATGCCGTAAACATGTCAGTACTCCTTCAAATATCTTAAATACTCAACTAAATTAGACCTAGTTAATAGCCTAGACCTTACATACACTGATATATAGAAACCCAAATAAAATAAGGTGAACCCTTTATACTCCAAATATGAAACTCCTTATACGCAACCTAGCCCGTTCTACAACAGAAGATGAACTCAGAGAAATGTTCGAAACATACGGCACTCTACAATCATGCATGTTGGTGATGGATGATAAATCCGGCACTTCCAAGGGGTTTGGTTTTGTAGAAATGCCAAAAATAGGCGAAGCAAAAGCTGCTATGGTGAATCTCAATTATACTGATGTAGACGGCAGCAGAATTCGTGTGAAAAAGGCTAACTAAATAATACTACCCTTTAGTCATTTTTATTAAGGTGCGATCCTTTTTGACAAAATGGTGATACATAGCGGCAAAGGCATGCCCTAAAATTAAAATCCACACTGCCCATTTACCCATTATCTCTTTATGAAAAAAGTCGACAGGAGCTTCAAACTTCTCAAAGCTTAAACCCATCCAGTTTGTAACTAGCACTTGATAAAGAGATGTGGATCCAAACTTTGTTATATCAAACATAAAGAAAAATTCTGTATTCACTCCAGTACCTACATAGCCTGTGAGAGGCATAAGTATCATCACAAGGTATAGAGCGTAATGACCAAGATGAGCTGCTAAATGTGCAAGTCTAGATCCTGGCTCTTGATTTGGAATTTGATTTATATTGCGCCAAATAATTCTAAGCACAACCATTGCCGCAATGGTGATACCAAATGACAAATGCAGTTGCAATGCTGTCCAGTTTGCTGGTGTTTTTTCTTCTGTAAACCAATGTCGAAAATAAACAGCACAATACGAGCATAAAAATAGGATGGCTATTGCCCAATGAATCCACTTAGCGATGGAACCATAATTACTTTTAGTATTTTTAAGTGTCATTATTTGATATTTATCGAATGTCCGCTTTGGGTCGTTAGCAGACATTGCTGATTAGCTTATCAGCATGAACTGCAGAACCAAAATAATACCCTTGCCCATTACTAATCCCATAATCTTTTGCTAATTCTAATACTTCTTCGCTCTCTATACCCTCTGCAGTAGTCGTTAGCTTAAGTTGCTGCGCAATTTCTTTAGCATGCTTAATAATTGCTCTACTGTCCTCATCTGTTGCAGCATTAACCATAAACGATTGATCAATTTTTAATTCATCAAAGGGTAATCTCTTTAAATATTCAAGTGATGCATGTTTAGTACCGTAGTCATCCAAGCTAAATGATAATCCCTGTTTTTTATACTCTGTCATTGCTGCATGAATAGCATCTATATTATCTATTCTAGAAGTCTCTGTTAATTCTATTTTGAAGGTTCTCGCAATCCAAGGTTTGCTTTTTATTAAGGTATTTAGTTCTTGTTGAAATTCCTTGTTTAAGAGTCCATGTGCAGTAATATTCATTGCTATAGGTAAATGAATGCCTTTTTCTTGCCACTCAATTAATAAATTGCTTACGTTTTTTAATAACCAAAGGTTAATTTCATACATTAGTCCTGCTTTTTCTGCATAGGGAATAAATCTTCCTGGGTCGAGCAACCCGTAATTTGGATGTTGCCAGCGAATTAATGCTTCTGCGGAGATAATCTTTTCATCACTCAAGCGAACTTGAGGTTGATAAAAGATAGTTAACTGGTTTTCTTGTATCGCACGCTGCAACATGCCAATGATATGGATATCTTCAATATGCTCGTCAGCTGCCTCTGAATCATAAATTAAAACCGAATCTCCTTTCTTTTCTGCAGCAATTAGAGCGTTTCTGGCTTTTTCCATAAGCTCTATGCTATTGGATGCATGTTTTGGAAATACCGCCACACCAATGGAAACTCCCACATCAGCTGGCTTACCTTCCACCGCAAGTGGTTCTTGAATCGATTCAGCAATATTTTTTGAAATGGTATGGATATGACCTTGTGCAATTACAGGATTAATTAACACAGCAAACTCATCGCCACCTAATCTTGCAATTAAGTCTGTTTTTCTTAAGGACACTCGGATGCGATGCGCAATCTCCTGCAAGATTGCATCACCCACAAAATAACCCAAAGTTTCGTTAATGACTTTAAAGCGATTTAAACCAATGATGAGCAATGCAAATTCATCATCGTCTCTTCGCGAGACACCAAGCGTTTTCTCTAGCTGGTCATTAAAGAAAGTTAGATTAGGCAAACCGGTTAAATCATCGTGTGTTGCATAGTAATGCTCTAGTGCTTCTGATTTGGTTAAATTCACTGCCAACTCATGGCTCGATTTAGCAGTGAGCCGTACAAAGACAGCAGTAATGTATGCACAAAATGTTAAGAAATAATGAACTGGCTCAAGTGGACTTGTGAGAATAAGAAGTAAAAAAGATACAAAGAGAGCAATTAGAACGAAGGCTACGAGAATTAGTCCATTAAATGTTTTATTTTCTGCCTGAATTTCTCTTGCTTGTAAAATTTTTCGTGTGGCATAGATAATAAGGAATATTGCAGCACACACCACAACTGACAAAGCATAGTTTTGCCAATTATGCATAACAGTCATTATGCGTTTCTTTTACGCTTCGTGGATTCCGCCTTTGGTAAGTGCGGCTGGGTCGAGAAGTTTATTAATTTGATCATCACTTAAATCAGTCATTTCTTTTGCAACGTCAAAAACTGGTCTTCCAGACTTGTAGGCTTCTTTTGCGATCGCAGCACCTTTTTCATAACCTATCACTCGGTTCATTGCGGTCACTAGAATAGGATTCTTCGATAAGGCATCCGTAAGGTTTGCTTCATTAATAGTGAAGTCTTTAATGGCTTTATCCGCCAACACTTTACAAGAATTGCTTAGCAGCTGAATACTTTGTAACAAGTTAAATCCTATAACAGGCAACATTACATTTAATTGGAAGATACCTGACTGCCCAGCCATGGTGATAGTGGTGTCATTACCAATCACTTGTGTGCTCACCATTGCTACAGCTTCTGGGATTACCGGGTTAACTTTACCTGGCATGATGCTGCTTCCTGGTTGCAATGCAGGTAGTGCAATTTCGCCCAAGCCTGCTAATGGACCAGAATTCATCCAGCGCAAATCATTAGAGATTTTCATTAAACTCACCGCTAAAGCTTTTAGCTGACCACTCATTTCTACTGCAGAGTCCTGTGTGGCTAAGCCTTCAAATTTGTTGGCTTTGCTTTCAAACTTAACGCTGGTAAGTTCACTTAGTTGTTTGGCAACTAATGCTCCAAATTTTTCATCGGCATTAATGCCGCTGCCTACTGCTGTGCCACCTTGTGCCAGTTGACGTAGACGATTTAAAGAATCATCAATGCGCTCAATTGCATATTGTATTTGCTGTGCCCAGGCTTCAACTTCTTGACCCATGGTAACGGGCATGGCATCCATTAAATGCGTACGACCGGTTTTTACGTACTTTTCGCATTCATGTGCTTTATTTTTTAGTGTGCTGTATAAATGCGCAAGCGCTGGTTTTAATTCTTCTTCAATTTGCAAACATGCACTGACGTGAATTGCAGTTGGAATGACATCATTTGAGCTTTGGCTCATGTTGACGTGGTCATTTGGATGAATTTCTATATCGCCAACTGAATTGGCAAGATGCGCGATCACCTCGTTGGCATTCATATTGGTGCTGGTGCCCGAACCGGTTTGGAAAACATCGATGGGAAAATGCCCATCGTAATCGCCACTTGCTACACTCATAGATGCTTTTTTAACACTGGCTTCTACTTCCTTGGTCATCAGGCCTAACTCTGTATTGGCCCCTGCACATGCGGTCTTAATTAATCCTAATGCGCGTATAAATTGCCTTGGCATAACCAAGCCGCTGATGGGAAAGTTTTCTACGGCTCTTTGTGTTTGTGCTCCATATAGTGCCTCTGCAGGCACTTTAAGTTCACCCATGCTGTCCTTTTCGGTACGGAAATTTTCGCTCATCTGTTCGCTCTCACCTTAATCATTCTTGTTTTGATGCACCCAGACACCTCTATTTCTGGGGGCGGTGTAGTATAATGTCTAATTAGACGGCTTACTATTGCCTATTATTAACAAGAAAAACATTAATGAATTCCAGCCCACTTACTAATATCTCCCCGGTCGATGGGCGATACGCAAACAAAACCGAAAACCTACAAAATATCGCCAGTGAATATGGCCTTATAAAATATCGCGTAATTGTTGAAGTCACCTGGCTCAAAACTCTGGCTGCAGAACCGGGTATCGCCGAGGTTCCATTCCTATCTCCTGAGGCGATTAAGCATTTAGACGATATCGTTGGGAATTTCTCACCCAATGAAGCGCAACGCATAAAAGATATTGAGGCCACAACGAATCATGATGTGAAAGCGGTTGAGTACTACTTAAAAGAGAAAATTAAAGGTCAAAAAGAGTTAGAAGAAGTATCTGAATTTATTCATTTTGCCTGCACATCAGAAGACATTAACAACCTTGCGTATGGATTAATACTCAGGGATCTTCGTACCAAAGTGATTACTCCTAGCGTACAAAAGATCTTGGATGAAATTAAAAGCCGTGCTACCCAATATGCCGGCACCTCTATGCTGTCACGTACTCATGGACAACCTGCTTCACCATCAACCATGGGCAAAGAATTTGCTAATGTGTATGCACGTGTTAACAATCAATTTAGCACGCTTAAATCGATAAATATCTTAGGCAAGATAAATGGTGCAGTAGGAAACTACAACGCGCATCTTGTAGCTTACCCTACAGTAGATTGGGAAAGTGTTGCTGGAAAGATGATTGAGTCGATTGGTTTATTGGCTAACCCACACACTACTCAAATTGAACCGCATGATTACATTGCTGAATACGCGGATGCTGTAAGTAGAATTAATACTATATTGATCGACTTTTGTAGAGACATCTGGACTTATATTTCAATTGAATACTTTAAACAGAAAGTTGTGAAAGACGAAGTGGGTTCATCTACCATGCCGCATAAAGTAAACCCAATTGATTTTGAAAATGCTGAAGGTAATTTAGGTGTGGCAAATGCACTCTTGAATCATTTCTCAGCCAAGCTACCTATTTCTAGATGGCAACGTGATTTAAGTGACTCAACCGTGTTGCGTAACTTGGGTGTTGCTGTAGCACATTGTGAGATCGCCTATCAATCTATCTTAAAAGGCATGTCAAAACTTGAGCTCAATCAACTACAGTTAGATATCGATTTGAATAAAAATATCGAAGTGCTTGCGGAGCCTATACAAACTATTATGCGCAAACATAAAGTTGAAGGGGCTTATGAAAAACTTAAAGATCTAACCCGTGGACAAAAGCTAGATACAGTAAAGCTACAAACGTTTATACAGACTTTGAAACTACCTGAAGAAGATAAAAATCAGTTACTGAAACTGACTACTTCGAACTATATAGGTATCGCTTGTGAACTTGCTAAAAAGTATACAAGTTAATTGCTAAGAGTCTTTTTCGATAAAGAAGTCATCTAGTTTCTTAGTCAGCGCATCTTGAGTAATAGTTGGGAATAAATACGCCCAACCATCTAATCTTTGTTTGGATTTAGCAGCTAATTCCTCAGCAGCTTTAGGATCTGACTTAATTGCAGAATCGGATGTTAATTGAGCGTGTTCCCCTTGATTTACAACACTTTGATCTACATCATCTGCAGAAAAAGCCACATCAATCGTGAAATACTTATTTATATCCAAAGCATAAGCTTTAGCAGTAATCGTTAAACCGTCAAAGGTTTTGAAAACAGTTATAACGGGTGTAATCGACTCTGTATCAAGTTTCGAAAATGTCGCCACATCTCGAAGTTGCAACGACGACAGCGCATTCGCTACTTGGTAAACTTCTGATTCAGACAGCATTTTACCCTCAGGTTCAGTCGCGTTTAATGTATATTCATATTCTTCTTCGCCATCATTCGCGATATTTACCACTTCGCCATCTGGATGAGAAATTTGAACGGACTTTATTCTTTCCGGGGGAATATCCAGAATATCTTTTTGCAGCCATTCGGTTACATCAGTATTCAATTTAAGCTTTTTATTGATTAACCAACTTTGCGCTTCGCCTTTGCGACGAACATATTGGGTATTTTTACCACTGCTACCATCATTTCCGAAAATTATATCGGCTGGCTCTTGTAACCCAGTCACTGAAAACAAAATTCCTTGTGCCTTTTCGTTATCAATATCTTCAACGCCTAATTTAATATAATTATCAGGGTTCGACGTTTTTGCTTCTACTAGCATAGCTTCTGCAAGGTTATCAAATAGAATACGTACAGCGGCCTTATTTGCTGCATAACCATCACGACTATCTACTACCCAACCCTTATCAGACTTACTAACTTCAGAAAGCACGGCATTACCGGCTTCCGTGACAGTAAACTTGGTAACGCTGTTTAAATTATTAGCTAACCCTGGGATAAGATGGGTGTTCGCATCAACAGAACGTTGATCAGAACTTTCATTATAGTAATAAGCTATTATACCAATAGCTAGTGCACCTAATAACAAGAGTAAAGATTTTGATTTCATTGCTAACTAACTGCACTCGAAACTAAACACCTAGTGCACGTTTTCTTTTTCTTGATCTAATAAAAGATATGAGTAATGCCAGAATTGAAATTATGATTGGCACTAATCCAATATTTATAAACTTTAATTTTGAACCTAGTTTTTCTATGTCTAAATCCAAGTTATGTCTAACTTGCCTAAGCTCTTTACGCACTTTAAATTTATCTTGTTGGAATTTCTCAATCTCAGCTTCTTGTTCTGGTGATAGCATGAGCTCATCACCATCATCACGTGCTTTTTGTAACTCAACCAACTTTGCTTCTGTCTCAGCAAGTTGAGCTTGTAGCTTCTCTTCTGTAGATCGGAATTTTTGATCTGCAGCTAAACGTAAATCATTTACACGTTCAAATGGTCGTGTAGACGTTTCTCGCCCACGAATACTGATTAAATCTGAAGTACCCGTTAGATTATCTATGGCATTAATAATTAAATCACCGTTATTTGCCCATGAATTAAATATTTGTTGGCCGAAAAAGTCTTGTACTTGAACCCACATACGATCACTTAACATGTCAGTGTCGGCAAAAATGATTAAATTTGCATCTTCTTTTGTGCTCTCTAGATGTTCACCATATTTAGAATCATCTACTTTTTTAGCATCCGACATGGCAGGTCTGCCATTTTTAAATGCAGTATTTAGCTTGCCCTCCACTCTTGCAGATAAGATGTACTTCTCTCCTGTTGGCTCAAACCCATTACTAAGTTGATTTAAATCTGGCAAAAAACGAAACTTGCTTGCATCGATCAAAGCTGAATCATCACTTGAAGTTACAATTGGTATAACTTTTATATCCGCACCTTCTTTAGCTTTTATAAATCCAGAAACGCCTGCACTGATTACTTCAAGCTCTGAAGAAATTACATCATCCGCATCGATATCTTCTTTAGTTACTGCTAGCAAACCATAATGCCGTGATTGACCTTGATGCGCCCCACCTACCGTTAACGCATACTTTCTATCTAACACTACTTTAGTAGGATCGTAATCAATTCCCCAAGCATCAAATAACTTTTTCAGATTAGAGGTGCGACCACCTTCAACTTCCAGTGGCGAGTTTTGTTGCTTTACTGGAATATCTACTTCAGAATGTGGGTCCACAAAGAAAATTGCCTTACCACCGCGCATGACAAATTGATCAATTGCGTACTGTGTAGGCTCGGTAAGGGTCTTCGGATGTACTACCATGAGGATATCTACATC
>JABDMD010000102.1 GCA_013001685.1 Gammaproteobacteria bacterium
GCTAACAAGTCTGTAAAATTTAGAGGCCCTGTTGTTAACAGCAGGGCTTCTAAATTTTACAGACTTGTTAGCCTGAATGCTGCAACTTAATGATCATAAGTTGGGGCATAATGAACAAAAGCTATTCAGCTGCACTTACCTTCATGGCATTTTTTTCAATACCAATTGATGCTAATGCCTTATCTGCAACCTTTGAAGGTACTGGGATATAACCATCTTTTACGACTACTTTTTGACCTTGAATCGATAACACCATTCTGATGAATTCACTTTCAAGTGGAGACAATGGCTTACCTGGTGCCTTGTTTACATAAACGTACAAGAAACGTGCTAATGGGTAGTCACCAGAAATTGCGTTTTCTGAAGTTGCCGCAATTTTTTCTCCATCTGCCTTCTTAGATATTGGTAAAGCCTTAACACCTGAGGTTTTATAACCAATACCAGAATATCCAATACCATTTAATGAAGAAGACACAGATTGCACAACTGAAGCTGAACCAGGCTGCTCGTTTACTGTAGATTTAAAGTCACCTTTGCAAAGTGCTTTTTTCTTAAAATAGCCATAAGTACCCGATACAGAATTACGACCAAACAACTGAATGTCACGTTTAGCCCAATTTCCTTCTAAGCCTAAGTCACCCCAAGCAGAAAGATCAGACTCACCACCACATATACGTGTGTTTGAGAAAATTGCATCTACATCAGCGATTGTCATGCCTTGAATTGGATTATCTTTGTGCACATACACTGCTAGCGCATCAATTGCTACAGGAATTGCGGTAGGCTTATAACCAAACTTCTTCTCAAAAGAAGCAAGCTCTTTGTCTTTCATCTTGCGACTCATTGGGCCTAAATTAGAAGTGCCTTCCGTTAGTGCTGGTGGCGCAGTGGATGAACCTGCAGCTTGAATTTGGATATTAACGTTTGGATAAAAACGCTTGTATTCTTCTGCCCATAGCGTCATCAAGTTAGCGAGTGTGTCTGAACCAACACTTGATAAATTTCCAGATACGCCACTGGTGGCAGCATATTCACCAAGCTCAGCATCAACGCTGGTCTCTGCTGAAACGGAAACTGCCGACGTAATCAGCAATGCTGCAGTAACGACATAAAACTTCTTAACTAATGCGTACATTAAATAACTCCTCAAGTTATGGAATATTTTTGTTTTCAGGCTCTAAAGTTAATATCTATGTATTACAAGAATATGGTACAAATATTACAGTTATGTGAATATATAAGTGATTGATTTATTGAGAATTATTGCCATTTTTTACTGCTCGATGGGCAGGGAAACTACAAATGAATGCTGATCCTAAGCCAAGCTTACTTTCGATTTCCAGTGTGGCTTCATGTCGCCCTAGGATATGCTTCACTATTGAGAGACCAAGCCCGGTACCACCCTTTTCACGAGATCGACCAGCATCCACTCGATAAAACCTTTCCGTTAGCCTCTCAATATGCACTGGCGCAATTCCTTGGCCATTATCTTCAACGATAAATTGTAATCCTTCATCATCGCTTAGCTTCCATATGACATTTATCGTTGACCCTGCTTCTGTGTGCTTTACTGCATTATTAATCAAGTTAGAAATGACACTGTGAATCTCTTGTAGATCCCCCTTAAGCATTGCATCCGTTTCAAGTTGTGTTGAGATTTCGTGACTGGTAAACCAAGTAGAGAGCTTTGCTTCTTCTACAACATCGACAATAAGAGAGGCGACTGGAATGATTTCAGAGTCTTTAACAACTGATGTGGTGGACTCCAACCGTGATAAGGTCAGCAAGTCTTCTACCAATTGTTTCATACGCTTCGCCTGAACTTCTGCAGACTTAATTGCAGTATTACATTCATCTGGCAAACTTTGATGCATCGAGAGTGATTCTAAATAGCCTAAAATTACTGTAAGAGGTGTGCGCAATTCGTGAGAAGCATTGGATATAAAACTGCGTCGCATTTCATATATACGTGCAGATTGCGACATATCTTGTGCAATCAATACGAGTTTACCTTCACCAAATGGAATGATACGAACACTTAGTTCGGGCTCATGATCTGATGATCCACGAATTTCTAAAGGCTGATCGAAATTTTGTGCTGAGAAATAATCAGTAAAAGCAGGGCTACGTAACAGTTGCGTAATTCTAGTATTAATGTCTCGCGATGGATCAATCTGTAATAAATCATGAGCCGCTTGATTGGCAGATTTAATTTCTCCACTAGAAGCCATAATCACTACAGCATCAGGTAAGGCAGAGATCATTTCTTTGTAATGCGTTATTAAATTTTCTAACTTAGTTTTATTTGCCTGGTGTTCTTTCTGTAAATCAACAATGCTCGACACGTGCTGATCTGCAATACCTAAATATTCAGGTGCATCATCAACCAACGCATCGCCATCTAGCCACTGCTTGAGTGTGACTAACTGTCTAGCCGTCCACAAACCATAGATTATTAAACCGAGAATAAAGAAAAATGGCAAATGGCCTGTTACTAAACCGATTAGAATGCATGGGACAAATACGAGTAAGATTCGATTTAATTCAGATAACCATGCATTAAGTGACATTACGTTTTTGCTGAGAATCGGTAACCATAACCGCGAACAGTTTGAATCATTTGATCACAGTTAAGAGGTTTAAGTAGTTTTCTTAAACGCACAATATGTACATCGACAGTGCGCTCTTCCACATACATGTTACGACCCCACACATAATCTAACAACTGATTACGTGAATAAACTCGGTCAGTGTGAGTCATAAAAAACTCCAAAAGACGGAATTCTGTAGGACCCATATTAATAGATTCTTCATTTACATAGGCACGGTGCGCACCTAAATCTAGCTTGATAGGACCAATAACTACCTCATTTTCAAGACTGCCAGTCCCCCTTCGCAAGACAGCACGTATACGCGCGGTGAGCTCTTTGACAGAAAATGGCTTTGTAATGTAATCGTCTGCACCAGAATCTAACCCATCTATCTTATCTCGCTCTTCAACCCGCGCGGTAAGCATTATGACTGGAGTCTCTTGCAATGCATCTTTACGCTTCCAGCGGCGCAACAATTCCAAACCACTGGTGTCTGGTAACATCCAATCTAGAAGAATTAAATCCGGCAAATTATTAGCGATTTGTAATTCTGCCGAACTACCATCTTCTGCTTCATCTATCACATAACCTTCTTGACCCAAAGCAAAAGACACCATTTCACGAATCGAGTGCTCATCTTCAACTAATAGAATACGTTTACTGCTCATACTTTGAGCCTGAGTTTGTATGGAGTGCAATTTTTCAACATATTGATCAAGCATGATTGTAACCTGCAATGAAAAGGTCCCGCATTATTTTCTACATATGTTACAGAACTATTAAGTACACTTAAATCAATCACATGCAGCCAACTCTCTAACAATTATTAATACTCTCAGTAAATTGAATGTAACAAAAATGTAATATTTTATTCATATTGCTTTCATAGAAATTACGCAAAATCATTCCCCTGTAAATAAATGAATTAATAACAGGGAGGCTCTTCGTGAGGCTTAAACAAATTTTGATTGGCGCATCGAGCGCAATCGTAATAACCAGCCTGAGTTCAGTAGCTTTTGCCGGTGCAGTAACTTCAAAAGAAGAAATCGCAATCAGCACAACTG
>JABDMD010000189.1 GCA_013001685.1 Gammaproteobacteria bacterium
CCAGGTGAAAAACAACTTGAGTCGGATAGACGCATGTTGAGACTACGTATTAAGCAGCTATCGCGACGCTTAGAGAAACTTCGCAAGCAACGCAATCAAGGCCGAGCATCACGTAGAAAGGCCACAACGCCTACGGTTGCAGTTGTTGGGTACACAAACGCTGGTAAGTCGACTTTGTTTAATCGCTTAACAGACTCCAGTGTTTATTCAGCGGATAAATTATTTGCTACCCTAGATCCTACATTGCGCCGTATGCAAATTTCAAAAGGTCAGCACATTGTGCTGGCGGATACTGTAGGATTCATTCAAGATTTGCCGCATGACTTAATTGAAGCTTTTCATGCGACTTTGCAAGAAACGCAAGAAGCGGATGTGTTGTTGCACGTGGTGGATGCCAGTGACCCGAATCGAGATAATAATATCGAGCAAGTCCAGGCGGTGTTAGAGCAGATTGATGCCTTGGAAGTGCCGCAGATTATGGTGTATAACAAGATAGACCAAATCAATACGCTTCCTCATGTTGATCTAGATTCCCAAGGCATTATTAAGCAAGTTTGGCTGTCAGCTTTAAATGGTGATGGCCAAAATCTACTAATTGAGGCATTGCGACAATATTTTGAACACCAAGTAGAGCGACTATGGCTGCATTTGCCTCCTGGCGAAGGTGGCTTACGTAGCGAGTTATACCGTATTGGTGCGGTACTCCAAGAGTTTTCTGACGATCAAGGCTACTGGCAAATAGAGGCTGAGATCCCATTGAATATACTTAATAAGTTTACGGAATATCAAATTTCGGAAGAATCTGTACAACGCGCAAGCTTATAAGCTGACTTTTTCTATTGTCTTGATAGAATACAAAGTTCGCGTCGAATAAATAATTAAACCTGTAACCATTTTTGGAGAGTCCTATGCCTTGGAATAGCCCAGGCGGTGATAAAGATAAAGATAAAGATAAAGATCCATGGGGTCAGAATTCAGGCAATCAGGGTCCTCCTGATCTTGATGATGTCTTTCGTAACTTAACTAAAAAGTTTGGCGGAATTTTTGGCAGTGGCGGAGGTTCATCTTCTGGTTCTGCTGGTTCGGGTAAGCCGATACTTTTGTTTGCGGTGATAGCGGCTTTAGCTATTTGGGGGCTATACGATAGATTTGGTTTTTATATTGTTAAGCAAGCAGAAAGAGGTGTTGAACTTCGGTTTGGTGAGTTTAAGCAAATAACCAGTGCGGGTCTAAACTGGAAACTACCATTTCCGATTGAAACAGTGGAAATTGTAAACGTTGACGAAGTGCGTGAGGTTACAAACAAAACTTCAATGTTGACGCAAGATGAAAACATCGTCGGTGTGTCGTTAGAGGCACAATATAAAATTGGCGATGCTGAAGATTATATATTCAATGTTCGCAGCCCGGATAAAACGGTAAAAGATGCAATGGAAAGCGCATTGCGTGAAATCGTGGGTAAGAGCACAATTGATTTTGTTTTGTTTGAAGGTCGTGCGCAATTATCTACAGCAACTAGGTTACTACTGCAAGAAATTCTAGATAGCTATGAGTCTGGAATTTTTATTCAGAAAGTGAACTTAGAAAAGTCTTTGCCACCTGATCAAGTTAAAGAGGCATTTGATGATGCGATTAAATCTCGCGAGGACTATGACCGTTACATAAAAGAAGCTGAAGCATACGCTAATAGCATACTTCCTCAAGCGCGTGGTGAAGCAGCAAGATTTTTACAAGAAGCAGATGCATATCGTGACCGCGCTATTGCAAATTCTGAAGGTGAGGCAAAACGTTTTTTAAAGCTTTTAGCAGAATATCAAAAAGCCCCTGCGGTAACTCGCGAACGTTTGTATCTTGAAGCAGTTGAGTCTGTTTATGCGAATAGTAATAAAGTGCTTTTGGATGTCGAGGGAGGCAATAATATTATGTATTTACCTCTAGACCAAATAATGAAGCAACGTGCAATTTCAAATTCTCAAAATACTACACGTGAATCTCTTAGTAGTGAAAAGTTTGGGTTGAGTAATCAAACAGGATCAGGTCTTCTGCCTGAGCGTGAGGGCCGATAAGATGAATGCAAAAATATTAGTAGCAATTATTGCTATAGCTCTTGTAGGTTTATTCTCGTTTACATATCAAGTAGACCAGAGAGAAACGGCAATTAAGTTGAAGTTTGGGAAAGTCGAAAAAGCAAATATACAGCCTGGTTTGCATTTTAAAATTCCAGTAATGAATATGATTGAAAAATATGATAATCGTATTTTAACGCTAGATGTGCCGCCGACAGAATTTCCTACTAATGAAAAGAAATACGTGAAAGTTGATTTCTTTGCTAAGTGGCGAATAAAAGATGTTGAGCGATATTATCTTGCTACCAGTGGTATAGAAACTAAAGCTAATCAACGATTAGAACTTATATTGGTAGATGGTCTTAAAAATGAGTTTGGTAAACGTACAATCCAAGAAGTAGTTTCTGGTGAGCGCGCAGAAATCATGGACGTAATTCAAGTTCAGTCTAATGAAGAGGCAAAAAACTTCGGTATTGAAGTGGTAGACGTTCGTGTAAGTAAAATAGATCTGCCCGATACTGTGAGTGATTCTGTGTTTAAAAACATGCGTGCTGAAAGAGATCGTGTTGCTAAAGATTTTCGTGCACGTGGCCGAGAGCAAGCTGAAGTAATTCGTGCCAAGGCAGACAAAGAACGTACTGTTATTTTAGCGAATGCTTACAATGAGGCTGAGCAAGTGCGTGGTGAAGGTGATGCGAAGTCAGCAGAAATTTATGCGCAAGCATTTACGCAAGATGAAGAATTTTACAGCTTCACTAGAAGTTTAAAAGCGTATATTAATACCTTTAATAGTAATAATGATGTTTTGATTATGGAGCCTGATTCAAAATTTTTCCGTTACTTTAAAAAATCTGAACAAAATTAAATTAATTTAGGTTATTCCGAACCATGGCTAATCTAATTTATGTGGAATGAATTACTGGTTGCGATTGCGCTGGTTCTAGTTTTTGAGGGCATAATTCCATTTCTTGCACCTGATAAGTTCAGACAAGCTTTAGCTCAACTAACCCAAATGCCTGATCAGGTTTTGCGCATAATAGGGCTTGCTAGCATGACCTTGGGAATTATCTTCCTCTACATACTAAGATTGATCAATTAATAAATTAAAATGAGTAAAGATCGTTGGCTTTTGCCCGAGGGTATTGAAGAATCACTGCCGGATGAGTCTGCATGGCTAGAAAAATATCGCCGTGAACTGGTAGATATGTTTTCTACCTGGGGCTATGAGTTGGTGATGCCACCCCTGATTGAATATTTAGATTCGTTGCTTATTGGGCCAAGTGATGATTTAGATTTGCAAACCTTTAAGTTAACCGATCAGTTAACTGGAAGAATGATGGGCGTGCGTGCAGATATGACATCTCAGGTTGCACGCATTGATGCACATATGTTGAAGCGTGAAGCGCCTACGCGGTTTTGTTATTTGGGTACAGTATTACACACCCGTCCGAGTGGACGTGATCTTACACGCAGTCCTTTGCAAGTGGGTGCGGAGCTGTATGGCCATTCAGGATTGGATAGTGATGTAGAAGTTATTTGTTTAATGCTAGAAGCCTTAAGTATGGTTGGCATTGATGACGTGCTGCTTGATTTAGGCCACGTAGGAATATTTACTAACTTAGTTAATAAAGCTGGATTAAACGAATGGCAGCAAAAACAACTACAAGCCTTATTGCAACAAAAAGCTCAGCCTGAGTACGAAAAGTTTCTTGCAACATGCGCATTGTCAGATGATCGGAACAAAGTTTTCTTGTCGTTAATGGACTTGAGTGGCGATACAGGAGTGATTGCTGAAGCCAAGCAACTATTGAAAGATAGTGATCCAGAGGTGATCGAGTACATTGATTATGTTGCAAAGCTTTCAAGTAGAGTAGTAATGTGTTACCCAAATATTCAACTGCATTATGATTTCGCTGCACTGAGCGGCTATCGTTATCAAAATGGTGCGGTGTTTGCTGCTTATGTTTCTGGTCAAGGTGGCGAGATTGCGCGCGGTGGTCGTTACGATATGATCGGCAAAGTGTTTGGAAGATCCAGGCCTGCTACAGGTTTTAGTGTGGACTTAAAAGCTTTAGCAAAAATTTCTCCAAAAACAAATGCAGCTGTTTTTGGTATTTATGCTCCTAATGATGATGATTCAGCTTTGCAGGACAAAATAAAACAGCTAAGAGCACAAGGTGAGCGTGTGATTTGTGCATTATCTAATCAGCAAGGAAATGAAAAAGATGTGGGATGTAACCGTGTATTAGTAAAACAAGAACAGCAATGGGTTGTTAAGGATGTCTGATAAGAAAAATATAAAAATGGAAACTATATATCATGGCTAAAAGTGTAGTAGTGCTAGGAACCCAATGGGGTGATGAGGGTAAAGGTAAAATAGTAGATATGCTTACCGAGCAAGCAGATGCTGTGGTGCGCTTCCAGGGTGGGCATAACGCTGGACATACTATTATTGTTAATGATCAGAAAACTGTATTGCATTTAGTGCCCTCAGGTATCCTGCGTGAAAACAAAGAATGTCTAATTGGAAATGGTGTGGTGTTAGCACCAGATGCGTTGCAAGAAGAAGTTGAGATGCTTGAAGCACAAGGCGTTCCTGTTGCGAAACGCTTGCGTATCTCTCCAGCATGCCCACTAATTCTTCCGTATCACGTTTTATTAGACCAAGCACGAGAAAAAGCACGTGGTAAAGCTGCAATTGGTACTACGGGACGCGGTATTGGTCCGGCCTACGAAGACAAAGTTTCACGTCGCGGATTGCGTGTTGCAGATTTATATAACGAACAACATTGTAATGAACGTTTAGAAAAAATAATCGATTACCATAATTTCGTTCTCAAGGAATACTTCAAGCATGACACAATTGACTTAGGTGAGATGAAAGCATTATGTAGAAAATATGCAGACATGCTTAAACCCTACGTAATGGATGTTTCTGCGCGTATAAATGAATTACGTGTGAATGGCAATAAAATATTATTTGAAGGTGCACAGGGAACATTGCTTGATATTGATCATGGTACCTATCCGTTTGTAACTTCATCCAATACCACAGCTGGTGGTGCATGTTCGGGCAGTGGTGTAGGTCCAAGTAGTATCGATCATGTATTAGGGATTGTGAAAGCCTATACCACGCGTGTAGGTAGCGGCCCATTTCCAACAGAACTATTTGATGCAGTAGGAGAAGAGCTTGCTGATAAAGGAAAAGAATTTGGTGCAACTACAGGTCGTGCAAGACGTTGTGGCTGGTTAGATGCAGTAGCATTACGTCGTGCGATGCAAATTAATGGTGTAACAGGGCTATGTATAACTAAACTTGACGTAATGGATGGGCTAAAGACGATAAAAATCTGCAACGAGTATAAATATAAAGGTCAATCATTGCATCTGTCACCTATGGATGGCGGAACATTTGATCAATGCGAACCAGTTTATGAAGAATACGAAGGTTGGCAGGAGTCTACATTAGGCATAACTCAATTTGATCATTTGCCTAAACAAGCAAGAGACTATTTAGATCGAGTTTCTGAGTTGTTAGGAGTACCAATAGATATAGTTTCTACAGGACCAGATAGAACGCATAACGTTATTTGCAAAGAACTTTTTTAGAGTTGTTGATTTACTATTTTTTTAGGTTGAACGTGTTTATTAAATGCCACTCGCATTCTTTGCCATTAGTTTTATATAGATCGATTCGCTGACAGCTAAATACTTTAGGGTAACTATTGGCTAGCTTTTCTTTTAAAGCTTGTTGTTTTTTCTCATCAAGTTTTCCGTAATACAAGCTAACATGAGGAATAAATACCTCATTAGTTTCGTGTTTGAGTAGATTTTTAGTTTCTTCATATATGGGAGTCAATAAACTTTCTGAATTAGTGAGGATGTATAAATTTCTATAATAGGCTTCTGAGTAGGCTATTTCTCCTAAAGATATACTAATAGGTGAATGTCGTTCAATGATTTTTTCACACACCTTGGTTATGGTATCTGTATTAGTTGAGATACTATGTAGTAAAGTTATATGCGCTGGAAAGGGAGTGCTTCGATATTGGTGTGATAGCTTAGATATAATTTTTGTCAATTCATCAATTTGTGACTGACTGGGGCGTAGCCAGAGCGAATAATTTTTTTCTTGTTTAATCATGAGTCTTAAAAATAAAACATTTTTAATTGTTGGTGGAGCGGGCTATATCGGTTCCCATATGGTCTTAATGTTACATGAGTTAGGCCATCAAGTAATTGTGCTTGATAATTTATCGACTGGCTTTGAAGACGCTGTGATCGGTGCAGAATTTATTCATGGTGACATTCATGACTCTGAAAAATTAGATGAGGTGTTTAAAAAATTTAATATTGATGTTGTTATGCACTTTGCTGCGCACATTGATGTTGGTGAGTCAGTGCGTGATCCATTTAAATACTATCGAAACAATGTTGTTGGTACGCAGACATTATTGGAAAGAATGGTTTCAAATTGCGTCAATAATTTTATTTTTTCATCTACTGCTGCAATTTTTGGTGAACCAGAATATGTGCCTATAGATGAGGCACATATTAAAAAACCAATAAATCCATATGGTCATAGCAAACTTATGGTTGAGCAGATGCTTGAAAGTTATGATCAGGCATACGGATTAAAATCAATTTGTTTGCGGTATTTTAATGCAGCGGGTGCAGATCCAAAAACAAGGATTGGTGAACGGCATGATCCAGAAACTCATCTTATACCACTAGTTTTGCAAGCAGCATCAGGTCGTCGCGAGAGTATTAGTGTTTTTGGTAATGATTACGACACCGATGATGGCACATGTGTGCGTGACTACATCCATATTATAGACTTATGCAGTGCCCATCTATTGTCTAGTGAGTTATTGCTGAAAGAAGAGCGTAGCCAGAGATTTAATCTAGGTAATGGTAATGGTTATTCTATTAATCAGGTGATTGAAGTTGCTAAACGAATTACAGGTAAGCAGATTAAAATTGAGCAAGCTGATCGTAGAGAGGGCGATCCTGCCAAGTTAGTGGCAGATGCTGCTCTGGCAAAAAAGGCTCTGAATTGGGTACCAGAATACTCGAATTTAGAGGAAATAATCGAACATGCATGGAGATGGGAGTTTAAGCAAAGCCAATGATTTAAGTGTTCAAATTACCTCGACTTTACTTGTATTTAATCTAACCATTCATAAAATCACCTCGAATTTTACTATACCTAACAGTTAGTTAGTACTATATGTAAAAAAATAGTAAAGCTTTTCCTGGGTTTTGACCACTAATTGAATATAAATCTTTAGATTAAGCTTTTAGTCCAATTGCTATGTAAACCAAATGTGAAGTGAAACGTTGTAGTTAATATGAAGTTCTTAATAACGGAGGGGTGACCCATGTATAAATATTTCATACTTACAATGATTCTAGTAGTAAGTACCTTGCTAACTGCTTGTGCAACCAACCCTTATGGTGGATACAGTGCACCGAGTAAGGAAACTCAAGGTGCGGTTGCAGGTGGCGTCATTGGCGGAGTGCTTGGTTCAACAATTGGCGATGGCAGAGGTCGAGTATGGGCCGCTGCAGCAGGTACATTGATTGGAGCTCTTGCAGGAGCGCATGTTGGTAGACAACTTGATGACCGCGATCGATATTACGCTGGACAAACCTTAGAAACTGCTCCAACAGGTGCAACTAAAGAATGGGTAAATCCTGATTCTGGAACTGCGTATTCAGTTACTCCTACACATACCTATGAATCTGGTGGTACTCCATGCCGTGAATTTACTATGGATGCAGAAGTGGGTGGCCAAGCTGAACAAGTGTATGGCACAGCTTGTCGACAAGCAGATGGAAGTTGGAAAATGTCGGTTTAAATTTTACAGGAAGACGTCGACAAGGAAGTTACAAAAGCTCTGCTTGTGCAGGGCTTTTGTTTCCGACAATATCAATTTAACTAGCGTGATTTAATCTCGTCTTGTTTCATGTTTTGTGCAAGCCAAGCTTTAAGTGCCCAAGGAAAACTGTTTTCTGTTTTGGAAACATCGTTCCAACCCTGTTCAATATAGCTTTCGTATGCATCAGCTCCAAAAATATTCTGTACGCGTAAAGGTGTGCTTTCAAGTTCTGAGTCTGCATTTTCGTTTTCTTCTCTAAATGCATAAAGAGTTGGCTCATCTTCTAGTACTTCAGTTTTAAGAAGTGTGATGTAAGCGCATTCAACTCCTTTTCTATATAGTACTTGATAATCAATAATCTCTAATTTTTCTGCTGCTTGATTTGTGTCGTCGACACCGGCATCAGGTTCATCTTTTTGGAATTGTTTGAATACTTCGTCGAATTCATCATCCGCTAAAGCATCTGTGGAAAGCTCAAGGCCTTCCGTTCTACGACGATCACCGAATACACGTCGATCTTCTTCTATGAGCTTGCCATTCCCGTCTCGCATTGGTAGAGCTGACTCATCATTTGTTCTGCGGTCTTTATTAGACCGACGATCATATATGACTTTGGTGCTTTTCCCCATCCGCTTTCACCGCATAAATTTATGTAAAACAGTGTAAAACGATACCACTAGCAGGATCTATAAGTGTGAACTAGCTCTCATCGAGTATTCCGTTTAGTAGGGTATTTCTGCCAATAAGAGCAGTGTTAATAATTGCTGAATGAAATGCAGTAGTAGCTATATCTTTAGTCGCTTGGTTGGGGCGAGGGCAAACTAGTATAATAATTAATTACAGGCTACGGCTGACATTCGCGCTTGGTTGGAATTAGTATCTACCAGGAGAGTTGCATGGCACATCAAGAAGGTTGTGTTGAAGCATATAAACTGCTTGAAGATGGAGGTGAGATTCCATCGGGCTTACTTAATACAATAAAAAATAATAAAAATGCACTCGAAGAGACATTTCTGCATTGGTATGTATTAGAGAGAGGAGCTAAGGTTGTTGAGAAAATAATAGTGTTAGGCTTTGATGTAAATACACAAAATAAATTTGGTAATACACCACTGATGGAATGCGCACTTATCGATAAATGGGACATGGTTGAGCTACTTCTAAAAAATGGAGCAGATCCTGAGATCAAGAGTAGAGATAATGAGAATGCAATAGAATCTCTAAGTAAAAACTACTCTAAAATAAAAGCGGCGAAACTGTCGCAAATGATAGATTCAATAAAATAGTGATTGAAAAAGCTCAGATCAAATGTTTTCAATTCTAAATTAATATTTTCGGTTTAAATCATAGTTACTTAATAACGTTTCCAGTTTGGGGGCGGAGATAGTAGAGTGCGTGGCCTATGGTAAGAAAAAAGAAGAAAAAATTAGTTGATCCTTACGCCAAGCGTGAGGCATCTAAGTACGAGAGCCCCATTGCGAGTCGCGAACTCATTCTCGAAGTTCTGGAAAAAAGTGATGGCCCGTTGCCGCTAAGTGCTCTGCATGAAGCACTGCAAGTTGATTCCGAAAAAGTAGTTGATGCTTTGGCGCGGCGTTTAGGTGCGATGGAGCGTGATGGTCAGTTAATTCGCAATCGTCAGAATCATTATTTACCTATTACAAAAGTCGATTTAGTGCGTGGGCGCGTAATGGGTCATGCCGATGGTTTTGGTTTTTTAATTCCAGACGAAGGAGGTGAAGACTTATTTTTATCACCATTTGAAATGCGCACTTTAATGCACGGAGATCGTGCTGTAGTTCGACCTATAGGAAAATCTAAGCGCGGTAAATTGCAAGGCAAACTAGTTGAAATCATTGAGCGCAGTAATAAACAAATCGTAGGGCGTTATTACCAAGAGTCTGGTCTTGGGTTTGTAGTGCCAGACAATAAACGTCTTAATCAAGATGTGATGATTCCCGCTACTGATGCAATGAATGCAACAAATGGGCAATTCGTAGTAACTGCAATTATTGAACAGCCCAATAAATCTCGACAACCGATTGGTAAAGTGATTGAAGTAATTGGTGATCACTTGGCGCCGGGCATGGAGATCGATGTTGCGATTCGATCTTATGATTTACCTTATGAATGGTCGGATGAAGTTCTGCAACAAGTTGAGCAGTTTAGTGAACAGTCAATTCAACAACAGCTTAAGCATAGAAAGGATATGCGTGAGTTGAACTTCGTAACGATTGATGGCTTAGATGCAAAAGATTTTGATGATGCAGTGTATTGCGAATCGCATGATAATGGTTGGAAGCTTTGGGTAGCGATTGCGGATGTGTCGCATTATGTAGAAACCGATACCGCTTTAGATGAAGAGGCACGTAATCGTGCAACCTCAGTATATTTTCCTGAGCGTGTTATTCCCATGTTGCCAGAAAATCTTTCCAATGGGCTTTGCTCTTTAAAGCCTGAAGTAGATCGTTTATGTATGGTTTGCGAAATGTTTATTTCGGAATCGGGCGAACTTAAAAGGCATAAATTTTATGATGCAGTGATGTGTTCATCTGCGCGACTTACTTATGACGAAGTTCAAACAATTCTTTACGACAAAGACCCAGAGGCTAGAGAGAATCGTCAGCACCTAATTGGCGACTTGGAGAACTTGCGGTCGGTTTACAACGCACTACGAAAACAACGAAAAAAACGCGGCGCGATCGATTTCGATACCAAAGAAACTTACTTTGTGTTCGATCAAGAAAAGAAAATTAAAGCTATTCTCCCGCGTCAACGTTCTGAAGCGCATATGATTATTGAAGAGTGCATGATCAATGCTAATGTTGCAGCGGCTGAATATATAACTAGGTGCAAATTACCTACCTTATTCCGTGTACATGAAGACCCTACAGTTGAAAAATTACGTGATATGCGAGAGTTTCTTGAATCATTGGGTATCGGTTTTAGTAAAGCGGATAAGCCTAAGCCTAGTGATTATATGACGGTAATCAAAAAGATATCACATCGTAAAGATAAGCACATTATTGAAATGATGTTGTTAAGGTCTATGGCACAAGCTGTATATAGTCCAGAAAGTATTGGGCATTTTGGTTTGGCGTTACCTTTGTATGCACACTTTACCTCTCCGATTCGTCGTTATCCAGATTTGGTAGTGCATCGAACTATTCGACATTTAATTACCAAGCAAAACAAAGATTCTTTTCCACTATCACAAAATGATTTAGTGCTTTTGGGCGAACACTGCTCTATGTGTGAGCGAAGAGCGGATGATGCAACTCGTGATGTGGATGCATGGCTTAAATGTGAATTTATGTTGGATAAGCTGGGGCAAGAGTTTAGCGGCAAGATCACCTCTGTAACTGGCTTTGGTTTTTTTGTGTTACTGGATGAGTATTTTGTTGAAGGATTAGTGCATGTTACTGCGCTAAAGAGTGATTATTACCATTATGATGAACAATCACATTGCTTGTTTGGTGAGCGCAGCAAGAAGCGTTATTCTTTGGGGGATGAGGTAAAAATAATTGTAGCGCGAGTTAGTTTGGATGAGCGTAAGATGGATTTTTCTCTTGTGCTAAGCGATGCTGATAAAGCTAGCCAGGATAAGGATGGTAAGAAAGAGGGTGGTAAGTACCGACCTGGAAATAAAACAAGCAGAAGTAAAACCGGTAAGACCAAAAAAGCTAAGGTGGGTGCTGGCAATGTACAGAAAGTTAAATCTAAGAAGAGTAAAACTAAAAAACATAAAACCAAAAAGCATCAAACTAGAAAGCGCAAGAAAACGTAATCTAGCAGCTGTAAGAAAGAATAGTTGTGAAAAATATTTCATATGGACTGCATAGCTCACTCGCAGCGATACAACAGCATCCCTTCCATATTCAAGAAATCTGTTTGTTAGAGCACAGGCAAGATAAACGTATACAAGAAATTAAAGATCAGGCGGTAACTAACAATGTTCATTGTCGATCTGTAGATAAGGGTGAGTTAGAAAAACTTTGCGGAGAAGGGAATCACCAAGGTGTAGTGGTTATTTATAAAGAGCAGCAAACGAATAGTGAGGCGGTATTATTGGAACACTGTGCAAAAGCAACTTCGCCATTGCTGTTGCTGGTGTTAGATCAAATAGTCGATCCGCATAACCTAGGTGCGTGTATGCGCACTGCCGAAGCCGCAGGCGCTAATGCGGTAATCAGTTCAACAAGAAATTCCGCACCACTAACTCCCACCGTGCGAAAAGTGGCATGCGGTGCAGCAGAGCGTATTCCATTAATATTCGCCAAGAATCTGGCGCGTTTTATAGATGAATTAAAACAGCTTGGAGTTTGGGTCTATGGCACGCAGCCCACAGCTTCAAAATTAATCTATGAGGCAGATTTCACCCGTTCTGTAGCCTTGGTTATCGGTGCAGAGAGTGCGGGCATGCGGCGCCTGGTTTCTGAGAAATGTGATGAGCTATTGAAGCTACCTATGTGCGGCGAAATGGCTAGTCTCAACGCATCAGTAGCTACGGGTATAGGGCTGTTTGAGGCGGTACGGCAACGGCAAATGAACTAGTTTTGGCTAATAACCTCCATAGTTGCTGTTCTAAATGCTAAGGAAGCTTGCCTGTCGTAGGCCCATCACGTAGACTTCGCAGCTCAAAAATACAACTAACTCCTTGCTTCACCAGGATTGATATAAATCATTCACTGGGAGGCTATAACCCCTAGGGAGCATATATATGCGTCACTATGAAATAGTGTTTCTGGTGCATCCAGACCAGAGCGATCAAGTATCAGCGATGACAGAGCGATATCGTTCAATCATTACCCAGGGTAACGGCAATGTTCACCGTCTAGAAGACTGGGGACGTTTGCAGTTGGCTTACCCTATTCAAAAGATTCACAAAGCACATTATGTGTTGATGAATATTGAATGTGATCAAGAAGTATTAGACGAATTGAATAGTTCGTTTCGTTTTAACGATGCCGTAATTCGCACCATGGTGGTGGGAATGAAGAAAGCCAAGACTGCTCCATCTTCAATGATGAAGATTATTGAGCAGGAAGATGCTGAAAGCAGTAAACGGTCTTCCGCAAGCGCAGCAACGAGTTCAGAAACTTCAAGTGAAGAGACCGTAAAAGAAGCTCCAGTTGAAGAGACTGCTCCAGCTGTAGAGAAAGTGGTCACTGATACTGAAGAAGTAGCAGAAGCAGCTGTTGAAGATCAGGCTGAAAGTTAAACCTCACATCACATCAAAATTTAAAAGGTAACAGACATGGCAAATTATTTTCGTAGAAGAAGGTACTGCCGCTTCACTGAAGAAGGCATAGAGCAAGTAGATTATAAAGATATTGCAATCTTAAAAGATTTCATTACAGAAACCGGTAAGATCGTTCCAAGTCGCGTCACGGGTACTAAAGCAAAATATCAGCGCCAATTATCCACTGCGATAAAGCGCGCACGTTATATTGCTCTATTGCCGTATAGTGATCGTCACTAGCACATACCGCTAATTAATTAACTTTTGTTCTAGTTATATTTTTCTGGCCATGCGCTCGTTGGCTCGTTTTATTCTATCTGGCCCAATGCAGGCGGTTGCTGTAGTCTTTGGGTTTGCGGTATTGTCACTACCTTTCCCATTTTTGATTATATTTAGTGGTGCTGCGCTAGGATTGGTCACTATGCAACTAGGAATTTTGCAAAGTGTAAAAGTAATGCTGGTCAGTACTGCATTAATTTTAGTGAGTACTTATTTTTTGTCAGGCAGCATATCGATAGGTCCTCTTTATGCCTGGTTGTCAGTGATTGTTATTGCGGCAGTGTATCGGAACACTCGGTCATTAAGTTTGTCTTTGCAACTATTGACGATTCTAGGTCTTTGTTCGGTGTTGCTATCAGCAGTTATCTTTCCTGATCTGCAATCTCAATGGCAAAGCTTTATGCAAAGCACATTAAAGGCCTTGGAAGAGGACCCGGCATTTAAGAGTATGTGGGAAAGTGCAAAACTTAGTCCTGAGAGATTAGAGAAATATTTGCCTGCAATAGCATCGATAATGACTGGCATGTTGGTGAGTATGCTTATACTGATCACCACTATGACAATTTTTTTGGCTCGCCAGTGGCAGGGTTTTCAGGAAAATATCCGTAGTTTTCGTGAGGAGTTTATCGCAATACGTCTTGGCAAGGTGTTGGCGATTGTTACAGTAACGTTTTTAGTAGCCGCATTGATGCTTAAGTATGCAATTTTGTGGCAGTTAACGCTAGTTTCCCTTAGCATATTCTCTATACAGGGAATGGCAATTGTGCATGCATTTATTGGACAGTTTGCAAATTCGATCATTGGATTTGTGGTGGTTTACGGTTTGTTGTTAATTGCTACACCACAAATGATTCTGGCCTTGTCAACTCTAGGTATTATTGATGCATTTTTAAATTTTCGCAAACGAATTGTTAAAGCATAAATTATTTAAGTTAGAAATTTTTAAATATTTAAGAGAGAAAAAATATGGAAGTCATTTTACTTACAAAAGTTGATAATCTTGGTGACCTTGGAGACAAGGTTAAAGTGCGACCTGGTTATGCGCGTAATTTTTTAATCCCTAGCGGCAAAGCTAAGTTTGCAACTGCTGCAAACTTAGCTGAATTTGAAGCACGTCGTGCAGAGTTGGAAAAGCTCGCAGCTGAATTATTGGCAAAGGCTGAGGCTAGAAAAGCTGAACTTAATGGCACAACTATTTCAATAACTGCCAAATCCGTTGGCGAAGGTAAGTTGTTTGGTTCAGTTGGTATGGCAGATATCGTCAATGCTTTGAATGAAGCAGGAAAGAATGTAGAGAAAAAAGAGGTTCGTTTACCTGATGGTGCATTCCATCATGCAGGTGAATACCAGGTTGATATACATTTACATACTGATGTAAATGCAACTATTACCTTAGAAGTTATTGGTGAAGAATAATAGTTTCTTAGTAATGATTCACGATACTAATAAAATATTGTGGCTGAGCTAACCACAATTGGCACAGAGTTTGGGGCTACTAATACAGAAAGTTTACGCACGCCTCCCTATTCATTAGAGGCAGAACAAGCCGTAATTGGCGGCTTAATTCTCGATAATTCCGCCTGGGATCAGGTAGCTGATCGAATAAATGAAAAAGATTTTCATTTGTTTGATCACCGAATGATTTTCCGCACCATTGATGAGTTGGTTGAAAAACGCCAGCCTTTTGATGTGCTCACACTTTCCGATTTGCTGAGACAAAAAGCAGAAATAGCAGATACTAATATCCTTGCCTATCTTGGCACACTTGCAAACGACACACCCAGTGCAGCCAATATTCGAGCCTATGCAGATATTGTTCGAGAAAAATCTATTTTAAGAAAGCTGGTTACCGCTGGAAATGAAATAGCATCTAGCGGTCTGTCTCCTGACGGTAGGGATGTAAATGAGCTTTTGGATGAAGCCGAGCAAAAAGTTTTTCAGATTGCAGATGACAGTACGCATTCAGGACAAGGATTTAAGAATATAAAGTCCTTATTAAAGACCACTGTTGAGCAAATAGATGAATTGTTTGAGCGTGGTGACCATATCACAGGCATAGCCAGCGGTTATGACGAGTTTGATGAGAATACGGCGGGTTTGCAAAATGGTGAACTGATAATTGTTGCGGGTCGACCATCTATGGGTAAAACCAGCTTCGCCATGAATATAGTTGAATACGCAGCGCTGCGAAGCAATGCATCGGTAGCAATATTTAGTATGGAGATGCCAGGCCGATCATTAACCATGCGTATGTTGTCTTCCATGGGGCGCATCAATGCCCAACGTATACGTACTGGTAAATTAAACGATGACGATTGGCCACGCCTTACTAGTGCGGTATCAATGTTATCTGAATCAAACTTATTCATCGATGATTCTGCTGCACTTTCTCCTACAGAACTGCGAGCGCGTGCGCGAAGATTAAAACGCGAACATGGCTTATCTTTAATCGTTGTGGATTATTTACAGTTGATGCAAGTCAGTGGCTCTACAGAAAATCGCGCTACTGAGATTTCAGAGATTTCTCGTTCTTTAAAAGCGCTTGCAAAAGAATTAGATTTGCCAGTGATTGCGCTTTCACAGTTGAATCGAAGTTTAGAGCAGCGCCAGGACAAGCGCCCGGTAATGTCAGATTTGCGAGAGTCTGGTGCTATTGAGCAGGATGCAGATTTAATCGTATTTATTTATCGAGATGAGGTCTATAACGAAGATTCTCCTGATCAAGGTACGGCAGAAATCATCGTCGCAAAGCAACGTAATGGTCCAATTTTTAAAACCAGACTCACCTTCTTAGGGCAATACACGCGCTTTGAAAATTATGTTCCAGAAATATATACCGGTGGCGGTGAAAGCTTTAGCGGAGGCAGCTATCCTGCTGAAAAATTTACTGACGATAATTCTAGCGACGGAAATAATATATGAAGCGTGCTGCGTTCGCGCGTATCAACTTAGCCCATCTGAAAAATAATCTTGCAGCAATTAGAAAGCTTGCAAATAAGTCTAAGGTAATGGCCGTAGTTAAGGCCGATGCCTATGGTCATGGCATGTTGGAAGTTTGTAATAGCTTGATTGATGCCGATGCTTTTTCGGTTGCCTATGTTAATGAAGCATTAGAGCTACGCGAGAATGGCATTAAGCAGCCTATTTTGGCATTGCAAGGTTTCAGTAGTTCGGATGACTTGCAAAATGCCATCAAGCATGACATTCAAGTTGTTATTTATCATACCGAACAGCTTAAACTTTTAAAAAGCATTTCCAATACAGCAAATCTAGACGTGTTTGTAAAAATAGATACAGGCATGCATCGCTTGGGATTTGCGCCTCAAGAATTTGAAAGTATTTTCACAGAGTTAAAATCGTTTTTATCACCTAAATCTAAAATACGTCTTATGACTCATTTAGCTTGTGCAGATGAAGTAGATAATGTTGCTACTCAACGCCAGCTTGAGCAATTTGAATTAGCCATAAAAGATATATCGTGTGAGCAGAGCATTGCCAATTCTGCTGGCATATTAGCGTGGCCACAGAGTCGTCGTGATTGGGTGCGTCCTGGTCTTGTACTGTATGGTATTAATCCCATGCAAAAAGAAATAACCTCGCCAGTAGAATTACGCCCTGTAATGAGTCTACATGCCCCACTTATATCGATTAAGAGCTGTAAAAAGGGCGAAAAAGTAGGTTACGGAGGAGATTTTTGTTGTCCAAGTGATATGGTCATAGGCGTCATAGCGATAGGCTATGCTGATGGTTATCCACGGCATCTTGCTAGCACACCATATGTATCCATTGGTGCAAAGAAAGCGCCGATAGTTGGCCGAGTTTCAATGGATATGATTGCGGTTGATTTAAGCTCTATTTCTACGCGGGTGGGTGAAATTGTTGAGCTATGGGGTGAGACTGTATTAGTGTCTGAAGTAGCGCAGCATGCCGAGACCATAAGTTATGAATTGCTATGTGCTGCAGGAAACTCTGTATATAAAGAATATATTCAATAATGGTGATGTGAAATGGAAAAAGTTTGGTTAAAAAGTTATCCAAAAGGTGTTCCTGAATTTGCTGAGCTAGGAAAATATAACTCGCTAGCACATATGTTTGATGAATGTGCTGAACGCCATAGTCACCTACCAGCCTTTGCGAACATGGGCGCTAGCCTAAGTTTTTCTGAACTTAACATCGAAAGTTATAATTTCGCTGCCTATCTGCAAACTGAACTTGGTCTGGTTAAAGGCGACCGAGTCGCCATCATGTTGCCTAATTTATTACAATTTCCGGTTGCCTTATATGGTGTATTGCGAGCAGGTCTGGTAGCGGTGGATGTTAACCCTCTGTATACAGCGCGTGAATTAGGGCATTACCTTAAAGATTCTGGAGCTAAAGCAATCGTAATTTTAGAAAACTTTGCAGATGTGTTGGCAGAAGTGATTTCTGAAACGGCTGTAGAGACTGTCATACTTGCACGTGTTGGCGACATGCTTGGATTTCCAAAATCATTGTTGGTTAACTTTGTACTTAAATATGTCAAACATAAAATTCCAAAGTACAAATTGGATAATGTTATAACCTTCAATGAAGTACTTGCTGTTGGACAGCAAAGACAGTTGGTAAAACCCGAACTTACGTGTGATGATTTAGCCTTTTTGCAATTTACAGGAGGCACAACAGGTTTGGCTAAAGGTGCAATGCTATCGCATGGTAATTTGCTCGCCAATGTAGCGCAAGCAGGTGCATTTGTTGGACCAGCATTAGATGAAGGTAAAGAAACCGTTATTACTGCTTTACCGCTTTATCATATCTTTTCTTTAACTGCGAACTGTTTTTTGTTTACTAAAATTGGTGGTTTAAATTATCTAATTACCAATCCACGTGATATGAAAGGCTTTGTTAAAGAATTAAGTAAAGTAAAATTTTCAGTCATTACCGGTGTAAACACATTATTTAATGGCTTGCTAAATACTGATGGATTCTCTGATTTAGATTTCTCTCACTTAAAAGTAACCTTGGGTGGTGGTATGGCGGTGCAAGAATCTGTCGCAACAGAATGGCATGAGACGACGGGTTGCGTGTTAGCAGAAGCTTACGGTTTGACGGAAGCATCACCTGCGGTGACGATGAATCCGTATGACCTGAAAGAATACAACGGTACCATTGGCTTGCCGATTCCAAATACAGAAATCTCGATTCAAGACGATGATGGTAACCATCTTGGTATTGAAGAGGCTGGTGAGCTATGTGTGCGTGGCCCACAAGTGATGCAGGGTTATTGGAATCGCCCCGAAGAAACAAAAAATACTATTAGCGAAGATGGTTGGTTGAAAACGGGCGATATCGCTATGGTATCCGAAGATGGTTTCGTGCGTATCGTGGATCGCAAAAAAGACATGATCTTAGTTTCTGGATTCAATGTCTATCCAAATGAAATTGAAAATGTGGTGCAATCACATGCTGGTGTGTTAGAGGTTGCTGCAGTGGGGGTCGATGATGAAGAATCAGGCGAAGTGGTTAAATTATTTATTGTTAAAAAAGATCCTGCATTAACAGAGGATGCTGTGCTGGAGCACTGTAAAGATAAACTTACCCGTTACAAATGGCCTAAGCACATCGAGTTTCGAGATGAATTACCTAAGACGAATGTTGGCAAAATTTTGCGTCGCGCTCTTCGTGATGGAGAATAAAGTGAGATTGGTAAGTAAAAGCCAATTACGAGCTAAGGTTGGGCAAACGAGTTATTGAGACTTGCTAACCTTCTGAGGAAGGGTGAAATTAGTCTTTAAACAAGAAATGTGTGAATACTTAATTTCCCAGATAAAAATACGGATTTTATAAAAAGTGTGACGTAATTCCGTTGATCAAACCTCTATAATTCGTGATTATAGGTATACTTAATATTTTCTATAAGCTGTATTGGAACTCAGCTTAGTTGGAGCTAGTAAAAGTGAAGTCATACGAACAATCTGAAGATGCCGTAAGCGATGCACAGCTTGCTTTAGAGCGACGTGATCGTAGTGATAGGCGTAGACCTACTTTAAAAGGTTTTGTATATGGCTTGTTTCTGGCCAGGCGACGTGGCCCTCGACGTGCAGAAAATTTATATCAGTATAGCGATTGGTATGACGTCAAATTGCTAGTGCTATCACTGAGCTTGTTGCTGCTTTCTTGCTTAGATGCTGCAATGACGATGAAGTTGTTATCTTTAGGCGCGGTTGAATTAAATCCGATCATGAACGAGTTAATAAACCAAGGTACTCGATATTTTGTCTGGATTAAAATTGCTGTAACTGCCTTATGTGTTATTGTTCTGGTGGCACATAATCGTATTAAATTATTTAATGTTTTTCGTGTAGACGTGCTTTTGATCGCAGCAGTATTTATTTATCTTGGTTTGGTTACTTACGAGTTTTACCTGTATACCCTGGGTGCGCCGCCAGCTTAATTAAGTGCCTGAATAAGGCTTTCGTTTGGGTCTTGGCGAATCTTGAATAACTCTCTTTCCCACAATTTTATATTATTAGGGTTAACTCCTTTCTCAACACTGTCTAACCATTGATCATGACAGTGCATAACTAGTTCTAAACCTTCTTCAGTAAAGTCTGAAAGTCTTATTTCCAGGCTTTGCCAATCTTCAATTGTTTTTGGCAGGCCGCATTTGTAAAGCTTGCTTTCAAACAAAAAACCTAACAGAGGTTCATATCTAGATTTGAATTTTTCAATTGCATTGATTCTTGAAGCATTATCCATATCTTCTTCTAGATACCATTTGCATGTGTCAATCACGAACTCTTTCATCGCGCATCCTTTTGGTTAAATGTTATTTCCATATATACATTTTTCTAAGAAACAATTTACGTAAATAAAACTAATTGTATTGTTGTTTTATTTATCTTCCTGATTCAATGATATATGTAAGCATACCGTCTGGATTTCTTTGCCATTCATCATAATTTCGATGAGTGGTTTTTAAACCTCGACAATAACGATATTGAAATAATGTGCATACACTTCCAGAGCACGGTCTTTCGCTAAACCTAAATGATCTGCAAGTGCAAGATCCATGCCGCGAAAATTAACATCATATTCAGTTGTGCTAGCGTCAGTCTTTATATGCAAAGGAGATTCTTTGTTGTGCAATAGAAATATTTTTGCAATCGATTGTTCAATAGGGATGTCTAAAGAGTCATATTCTAGGTTTGAGAGATGTTGTTTAGTATGTTCTCTTGCGGCAATTGATAGATCGTCAAAACGAGCAGCAAGCGCATAGGCTTGGTTGCTATCCATCCATTTCTCAATATGTTTGCTTTGTATTTCAAGAATTTTTTCTGCGTGCACACTGCCTAATTCACTAATTGCATACACAAAGAAAATATATAACTGATATAGTTTTATTGCATTAGTAAAAACAGGGATAAATGACTTAGGAGTTTCAAGATCTTCTTGTATAGAGTAGTTAAAGGGAGTCTGATTTTTAAGTAATAATTGTAGTGGATAGAAAGCTACACTTTCGATGCTTCTAACCTCACTGTTCGCATGACTATCTTGATCTATGTGATATTCCTGCAAACTCAATCGTGCGGTAGATTTTCTATTCGCTACCTCGTTAGCGGTTAATCCCCAAAGGTCAGGGAAGTCTGTTGAATCCACTGCTTCTGTTTGCCCCACGCGCGGAACTCCATAAATAAAACTCGTATCTTAGAGGGCCATTCGATATTTGTTCTATAAGCTTGAGATCATGCGTTGCAACCATGCGATAGATGGATAGTCGCTTCACCTAAGTCATTCTCATGCCTAAGGGATAGCATGATTTTTCACTATTTCTGCGCTCCAGAAGACCGTATTTCTTCTTGTTTTCTAGTTTGTTGCATATTTTTGCGTGTACAATATCAACGGTGTTTCAGGTGTGTAAACACTTTGGCCTCGGGGCAAAAACTTAATAATCCAACCTAGCTCTATAGGTGACACAATAATAAGTAAAAATTATGGGCAATTCAAAACAACAGGCATCTATAACGAATTCTAAAGCAGAGACCAAACAGGTTTCAATTCAGAAAGTCAAAACAAGTAATGTAAAAAACAATGATGAGGAGTTAGTGGACGAAGTTAAAAAATTAGATCAAATTCGCGATATGTTATTTGGAGAGCATGTTGCAACCCTGCAAAATAAATATCAAACACTTGACAAAAATCTTGATAAAAATATATCGGTTCTGCGTAAAGAATTAACTACTTCTATTGCTGAACTAAAGCAGCAAGTTGATAAGAAGTTTGATCAGTTGCAAAATAGTCTGCAAACTGAACAGTCAGATCGTGAAGCACAAAATGAAGAGCTCAATTCAACTCTTTCTAGAGTAAACTCGGATATCCTGACAAAAATTGATTTAGAAGCTAAAAGAATAGATCAGGCATTAAATGATCAGCATCAGGAATCAACACACCAGTTAAATGAAATGGTGAATTCTTTACAGGATGCAAAAGTAGACCGTACGTCGTTAGCAGCATTATTTAGTCAATTTGCAAAGGAGCTTGAGGGCTCATAGGCGGGGTTATTAATAGCTTCGCATATGGCGAGGGTTATGTTGCATCAAAACAAAATAGTAGGCGACACAAGCGTCAAATCAAGTCTGCCACAGTCAGAAGGTATGAATGATTTAGAGCACTTGCGTAAACTATTACTAGGCAGTGAGTATGAAGATTTACTCAAGCTGCAACGTGAATTTTCAAATCATTCGCACACTAGCGAAAAAATTTCCAAAGTAATATCTGAAGCGATTGCAATTCGCTGCAAGCAAGATGATTCGGTGTCGCAAGCATTAGTACCATCGATTGAAGATGCTATTCGCGTATCTGCAAAACGTGACCCTAAGCGTTTAGCTAATGCGTTATTTCCAGTCATGGGTCCAGCAATAAGAGAGTCTGTTGCTGAAACTGTCAGCGCGATGATGCAGCAGGTCAATCAATTGTTAGAAAACAGTTTGAGTGCACGCTCTATTAAATGGCGTATCAATGCATTTCGAACTAAACGTTCTTTTGCAGAAGTTATGCTGTCTGAAACAGTGCTCTATCAAGTTGAGCAAGTGTTTTTAATTCATCGTGAAACTAGCCTACTTATCAATCACCTTACATCTGCTAATACAATTGTAAAAGACCCTGATATGGTTTCCGGTATGCTCACTGCGGTAACTGATTTTGTAAAAGATTCATTCGTTGTAGATAAGCAGCAAAATGTTAAGTCAATTAAATTTGGACGACTTAATCTTTTGTTTGAGGCGGGGCCGCATGCAATTATTGTTGCCGCAGTGCGCGGCATAATTCCTGCTGATTTACAAATTACTATTCGCAAACAAGTTGAAGAGCTGCATAGGTTGTATGGAAGCAAGCTAGAATCTTATGATGGTGATGTTGAACAATTTCCAGATACTTATGAACAATTAGATAAATGTCTATTAAGTAAGAAAAAAACAGACAAACTAGAAGCCAGTAATAAGCGAAAAATTCCCTGGCCAGCGATATTTGCCCTCAGCTTTTTAGTGCTGCTTCCACTGGCATGGTGGGTGTTTAGTAAAATAGAACAAAATAAGTGGAACAATATTGTTAATCAACTGCAAGCCGAGTCGGGCATCGTAATTCTGGATCATCACAAACAAGATGGTGAATATTTTGTAAATGGTATGCGTGATCCTTTAGCCAAAGATCCTGCTGAGATTGTCGCTGCTGAGCAAAGTTTTAATAAACCGATCAAATGGAATATGCAGTCCTATTATTCCAGTGAGATCAATATCGTGAAACAACGTATTATGCATGTGTTGAATCCACCATCTGGTATCACTACGTATTTTCAAAACGGTCACCTGACTATACAAGGTGAGGCTGAAGCCGCATGGATAGCGACTTTGCCTAGTAAGCTACCGTTCATATGGGGAGTTAACAGCGTAGATACCGCTCAACTAGGAGAAATAGAAGATCTTCAACAGAAAATACATCAACTTGTCGGTTCTATTGAAGAGGTGGTAATAGAATTTGCCCCAAATTCAAGCGAGCTGTCCTCTAATGATCTAATATTTATTGAAAATGTTCATCAGCAAATTAATGATTTACAAGCCCTCACCAAAAGGGCTGGTCGAGATTTTAAGCTAGGCATATTAGGTTTTGCTGATATATCTGGGACTTCTGCGGCGAATTTTGTGATTAGCGAAAAGCGTGCTAGAAGTGTTCATGATGTATTGGCCAGAAAAGGAGTTGTAGAAGATGAATTGCTCGCTAAAGGCTTAGGGAGTTATGCAGCTCAATCAGAATTTACTAAAACATTAAAATGCCAATCGCAACGTTGCGTAATGTTTGAGGTCTATATTAACTAAGGTGGCTTGCACAATAAATTGACTAAACAAAAACTTATGTCTACTTCTAATATCGAAACACTTGTATCTTTATACCGAAGACTTGGAATTGTCGTGCTGGAACTACGGCAAGATAAAAGTCTTTGGTTAATGTCGCCTAAACCAACGTGGTTTTCATCGTTAGCAAAATTGGATGATGATGCTAGCGGAGGTAGGGTTCTGTCTATTACATCTAATATTTTAAATACCTTCGTTGAAGAAGATGTCCAGGAAATGTGGTCGACAGGACAAGAGCGTAAAGTTTCGCCAATCTGGATTGAGATAGACGCTTCGGAAAACAGTATTCCGTTTGAGGCAACCGCTTTGCGCCAAGTTGATAGCATGTTGATTATCGTTGAACATGTTCCAGATACCTATGAAGCCAAACAATCTCAAGCAAAACAATCACGCGAAAATGATTTGCTTAAAGGGTTGTTAGAAGACAAAAAAGCAGAGCAAGCACAAAAAATTGCCTCCCGAGAAACCGAGCTTGAACAAGAAATTAGTGAACGTAGAGCGCTGGAAAAACAACTTACACATTTGGCTTTCCACGATTCACTAACAGGCTTGCCAAATAGATCACTTTTTATCGATAGATTACAAAGAGCCATTGCAGAGGCTGAACGAAAAAAAGAATCTGTGGTGGTAATGTTCATCGACTTGGATGATTTTAAAAAAGTGAATGATTCATTTGGCCACCACGTTGGTGATAAAGTCATTCAGGGTGCAGCACTTCGTTTAAAGAAATGTTTACGCGATATTGATTCAATTGCTCGCCTAGGTGGTGATGAATTTACCTTATTAGTTCCGCATATTGGTGATCACGAAGATATTGAAGTGATTGCTAGTCGCTTAATTGAGTCCTTAGATGATCCCATTGTTGTAGAAGATACTGAATTCCGCATGTCAATTAGTATTGGTATTTCAGTGTATCCCAACGATGCAAATAATGAAGATAGCTTATTACGTAATGCCGATACCGCAATGTATTTTGCCAAACATACGCGTGGTCCTAGTTATAAGTTCTATGTTCAAGATATGGGTACGTCGCCATCGAAACGTTTAGCGTTGGTATCTGATATCGAATTTGCATTGCAACAAAAAGAATTTTTTCTGGTTTACCAGCCTATTATTGATGTACAAAATATGGAGGTTACCGGTGCAGAAGCTTTGATACGTTGGCGACGCACGGATGGTGAAATTGTAGAGCCTGATCGCTTTATTCCGCTAGCGTGTGAATCAGACTTGATTATTATGATTGGATCGTGGGTGATTGAACAGAGCTGTAATCAGCTTAGAAATTGGCGTGGCATTTATGGTGATAAGTTTAGAATGAACGTCAATCTGTCTGTTCGTGAACTTGAGTCTAAGAAATGTAAAGATAAACTTCAAAAGTTTATGCATGAGATGAATCTGCCGTCGGGGTCTTTGGAGGTTGAAATTACTGATACAATGCCGATCGAAAATTCAAACATTATGCAAACAAATGTCGATTTTCTCAAAAGCTTGCATGTTTCTACTGCTATTGATCGTTTTGGTGATCGTCAAACTTCTTTAAAATCAATTAAAACGTTGGGACTAAATTCGATAAAAATAGATCGATATTTTGTTAATGGAATAGAGTCAGATCAAGATAGTTACGATGTTTTTAATGGAATCGTTAAATTGAGTTTGTGCTTATCAAATAACGTGTTGGTTGAAGGTATAGAAACTAGAGAGCAGCTTGAGATTATTCAAAGTATGGATGTGAAAGAGGCGCAAGGATTTTTCTTCACTCAACCACTCGAGTCACACTTTTTTGATCAATGGATGAAAGAGTTTGATAAGCAGCAAAAAATACAGCTTAAAATTGTAAAACAAAAGAAAGCTTAAATAAATTTATTATTATTATTTTTTAATCAAGCGTAGCGCTGTGCTACATATTCTTGCAGTATCGTTTTAAATTCTTCGAGGATAGTTTCACCTTTTAATGTAGTAAACTTATCACCATCTACATACACAGGTGCTACAGGCGCTTCCCCTGTGCCAGGTAAACTAATACCAATGTTGGCATGCTTGCTTTCTCCTGGGCCATTTACAACACAACCCATTACAGCCACCTTCATTTCTTCAACTCCACTGTATTGTTGCTTCCAAACTGGCATTTTGGTTTTTAAATAATCTTCGATGTCTGCTGCTAAATATTGAAAATATTCACTGGTGGTGCGACCGCAACCAGGGCATGAAGTCACTTCAGGGGTGAATGATCGTAAACCCATCATTTGTAAAATTTGTTGAGCAACTATAACTTCTTGTGTGCGTGCGCCACCTGGTTCAGGTGTTAGCGAAATACGAATCGTGTCACCTATGCCTTCTTGTAACAGTATTGCAAGTGCTGCTGTGGAGGCGACAATGCCTTTGCTTCCCATGCCCGCTTCTGTAAGCCCTAGATGTAAAGCGTAATCACAGCGTTTAGCTAAGTCACGGTAAACGCGGACTAGTGGTTGTACTTCGCTGAGTTTGCATGAAAGAATAATTTTGTTGTGCGCTAGGCCGATTTTCTCTGCCAATGTTGCACTTTCAAGCGCAGAAGCAATCAGTGCATCATGCATCACTTCTTGCAATGATTTTGGATGTTCAGTTGCGGAGTTCTCATCTAACATTCTCGCTAATAAATCTTGATCTAAGCTTCCCCAATTTACGCCTATACGTACAGGTTTATTTTCAGCGCATGCTATTTCAATAATCTCTGAAAACTGCTTGTCTCCACGACCTACATTGCCAGGATTGATACGATATTTATCTAATGCTTTTGCACACTCGCTATACTTTTTTAATAAGCGATTACCATTGAAATGAAAATCACCTACTAATGGCACATCAATACCAGCCCGGTCCAGTTGTTCGCGAATCATTGGCACTGCTTTTGCAGCATTTTTATTATTGACTGTAATTCGAACGATTTCTGAACCAGCATTGGCTAAGGCTGAGACTTGTGCGACGGTTTTGTCTACATTGGCAGTATCAGTATTTGTCATCGACTGTACAACAATAGGGGCGTGGCCACCCACAGACACTTTGCCAACATTTACTGCGGTACTATTGCGTCGAAAATTCATTAAACTCATGACTTGTAATTTTTCATGCTTATGTTGGCTTGCCTTAATAAAAAGACAATAATTAAACGATTAAGAATCTTAACTCATTAGCATCATTTTGCGGGTAGAATTAGTACGCAATGATTTAAAAATTTTATATCCCATAATTTAACTATGTATTGGCAAGATAAATTAACTGTTTATTCCTCGGGTAGGGGTACCTATGAGATCACTCAGGATGTTGAACATAAAATCCGAGAATCCGGTGTGCAGCAAGGTCTGTGTCATTTGTTTGTGCAGCATACTAGTGCATCGTTGATTATCAATGAGAATGCAGATCCAGCCGTTCGAGAAGACTTTGAAACTTTTATGACTAGAATTAGCCCTGATGGTGATCCTATGTTCACACATACAGCTGAAGGCGATGATGACATGCCCGCGCATATACGTTCGGTGCTTACACAAACTGAACTTAATATACCAGTGAGTAAAGGCACGTCGGGTCTAGGTGCATGGCAAGGGATATATTTATGGGAGCATCGTACTGCTCCGCATCAGCGTAATGTGCTGATAACTATTCATGGCCTATAAGCGATATCTGGTCGATAACAAGTTTTGCTAATGCTATGAATGATTTTTCGAGCATACGTTGTGTGGTGTTTGATCTGGACGATACGCTATGGCCATGTGAACCAACCATAACAAATGCTGAGCTGGCATTATATGATTGGCTTGCAGAGCATTACCCACGTATTACAGATCAGTTTTCGATTGAAGATTTAAGGGAGCAGCGTGCAAACTTTGCTTTACATCACACACACATATCACATGATGTAACGGCACTACGTCTGCATTCGATGGCAGAATTAGCGCAAAAATATGATTATCCGGTTAGTTTGGCAAAAGATGGATTAGCGCATTTTAGGCATCATAGAAATCAAGTAAATTTATTTGACGATGCGTTGCCAACCTTAAAGGCACTTGGTGAGCATTTTAAAATTGGTTCGATAACAAATGGCAATGCGCAGCTTGATGTAATTGGTGTGCGAGAACATTTTGATTTTGTAGTGACTGCAGAAGAAGCTGGTGCAGCAAAACCAAATAAAAAAATATTTGACTTTGCACGCGAACAAATAGACTTGGCTAGTCATGAATTGCTCTATGTGGGAGATCATCCAACTAACGATGTGATTGGATCAAAAAATAGTGGCTGGCAAGCGCTTTGGTTTAATCCTGATGCAAAACAATGGTCTGAAGAAATACAACCAAATGCGCAGATACAAAGTCTCTGTGAATTACTAGAATTATTGAAAATTTAAAAAAGAATTTGTTAAATAAGGAGTGTGGAATGATACAGCCTGAATTAGGTTTGCAAGAAAGGGTGAAAAAACTAGAACGTATTATGTTTATGATGCGTGTTGCAATTATCGTTTTAGTGGGTTTTATGATGTATGATGCACTAGCACCGGA
>JABDMD010000105.1 GCA_013001685.1 Gammaproteobacteria bacterium
TCCTTAACCCATCTAAATGCTAATCAAGAAGCCCCGACTGCAAATAACATCATAGATGTGTCGCCACAGCAAGATCACTTGATCAACTCTGTTAGCTAAATTTAGTTTTAATATTCTATAGTTATCAATTTGCTGAATGTCCGCTTTGGGTCGTTAGCAGACATTATTAAATCTAGTTTTGAAAATCCTATTCTGTTCATAATTTAAGTTTGCCTAACTCTAAACTGTTGCATCGTCCTTGATGGATATTATATTCGCGCATCCCTGCGCTCACATATCCCACCATGCAACCAACACAAATCCAATAAAGCAGATTAGTGTGATTTGGAAGTATTTAGGTTTTCTTTGTTTTTGACGAATCGGATCGAGAGCGATCCAGGTGGAAACCACGATGCCAATAAAAAATATCGCCATGAGTATGGAGGGTAGTTTTAATGCAGCTATTGCTTCCATTCTGATGTTTTAATCCAACCTGCCAGTTCATTGACTCGTGTAACTTTAGCAAATTCAACCTAATACTAGCAGTGCTTATTCTAATCCCCATTGACTGAGTAATGTGTTTAAACTATAACAATCTATGACCACATTTATTGATAATACCTATCGCCCTTATTTGTTACCAAAACGCTTGGTATTTTTTGATCTTGATGGGACAATTATTCCTTCAACCAATGCCATGGGGCGGCGCATTGCTATTGCGATAAATTCATATGAAAAATTACGAACCGTCGCAAAAGAAAAATTAGATATTCATTATTTACCAGATCTGGATAACGAAGATTGTAGTCAATGGCATAGAGAACACGGTGGCCCGAAAGGTTTAATCAAACACGTATTTCGAGATGTTCAGTTAGATGCTGATGTTAAAGAGTGTTTAGCTTTTTATTTTGATGGGCTCTTTAATGAACGCTTAGAGCAGTATCATCCAAATGATCTTAAGTATGATGTTATTTCTGAATCATCTTTACAATTTGTGCAGTCAATAGCTGAAGTTGCTTCGGTTATATTAGTTTCTTATCGCTATCAACCAAAAAGAGATTTTTATAATTCACTTGATGCAATTGGTTTAACTAAAAATGGTCTTTTCGGTACTCATAATGCTTTTGCTGTGGGTGGCCCAAGTTCTTCTGCAGATGGCTCTAAGGCGCGCTTTGTTGGAAAAATGTGGCGAAGGGAAATTCGTGCACAACGGAGATTGACATCTGAAACTGGAAAAACCTTTCCTCCCTTCATGATTGGTGATTCAATTCGCGACTTACATTTTGCTGCAGATTCTGGCGGAGTATTTTTAGGCGTATCTGAAACAGGTGTTGATTCAAAGCAAACGTTCATAAATGAAATTAAAGAACTTGGTGGCGATTTAGATACGAACTCTAGAGTATTTCCTTCTATTGAAGATTCAGAGTTACAAAATATTTTATTTACAGAGTGCGAAGCGTATATGGAGGCACTCAAGTATATGTTTGAAGAAAACTAAGTGTAATCGCTAGACATAGCAGTCGATACTTTCCGATCAGTCACGCTCATACGTGCATAATTTAACCTCACTCTTGCTAATACTATTAGCACTAAATCTAATCCCCATTGACCGCTTATTTTGTTTAAACTGTGAGTCGAATTTGATAATAACTAAACACTCCCCATGCCCAACAAATCCACGCACTTTGGCTATCAAGATGTAAGCCCTGAAGAAAAGACTGAGAAGGTAACAGCAGTCTTTGAATCAGTAGCGGGCAACTATGATGTTATGAATGATGTGATGTCATTCGGCCTGCATCGGATATGGAAACGGCATTTTGTGCATCTGGTTAATATTCGTCCTCATTTTCAGATATTAGATCTCGCCGCAGGTACTGGCGATATTTCGGCTCTTTTTGCGCCTAAGCTGAATGACAAAGGTTCGATTACGCTATGTGACCCGAATGGTGCAATGCTTGATGAGGGTCGTCAGCGGATGGTGGATAAAGGTCTGCTGAAGAATGTCCACTATGTACAAGCAATGGGCGAAGACCTGCCATTTCCAGAAGACCATTTTGATCGTGTAACCATTGCATTTGGTTTGCGTAACTTCACGGATAAAGGCAAAGCGTTGCGCTCCATTTTTAAGTTACTTAAACCCGGTGGCCAGTTAATGGTATTGGAGTTTTCTAAACCAAATCAATGGTTGCAAGGTGTGTATGACACTTACTCATTCAAGCTATTGCCCAAGATGGGTGAGATCATCGCTAAAGATGCGGAGAGCTATCAATATTTAGCCGAATCGATTCGTAAGCACCCTGACCAAGAAACTTTAAAGTCTATGTTTGAAGCCGCCGGTTTTGAGAAATGTGATTATTTAAATTTGAATGGCGGCATTGTTAGTATTCATCGCGGGCACAAGTTGTCCTTATAAGTTATAAAGTAATGCTCCTTAAGTTAATCAACAATGCGCTGCAAAAGTATTTGGACAGTGACCCGGAAATTGCTGCCAAGCTAAATAAGTTTGAAGGCCAACGTTTGTTAGTGCATTTAACCGATATAGAAAAAGAATTTTTGCTCACTCCCGTAAATTCAAGTGTCGTGGTAAGCGAACACGTAGTAGATGAAGATGCTTCAGAAGAAAGCGAACTAAATATTACGACCACTATACATTCAAATATCATCAGTCTCGCAAGAATGGGTTTAGGGGCTGAATATAGGTCGATGTTAAATAGCGGTTCGTTAAAAATTGAAGGCGATGTAGAGTTTGCGAATCAACTTCGATCCATCTTCATTCAAGTTGATATTGATTGGGAAGAAATAGCCTCTAAATATGTAGGTGATGCAGTTGCCTATCAAATTGGTTTGATTGCAAATAAATTCAAAAACTACAAAAAACGTTCGATAGAAAACTTTCGTTTAGATGTAAGTGAATATCTACAAGAAGAATCACGCATTCTGCCTACTAAAGTTGAGTTAGACCGCTTTATGATTGGTGTAGATAGTTTGGATGCCAATGTGCAGCGTTTAGAGGCGCGCATCCAACGATTAATGAGCATGTTAGAGTTGAGTAAACAAGAATAATAAAATGCGCTATTTACGTTTACTTTTCCGCATTCTGCATATCAATCTCGTGCTCTTTCGTCATGGCTTAGAAGAAGTGTTGCTTGCGGTTCCATTTTTCCGCCCGATTCGTTTCATCTTATTTTTAATGCCATGGCATTGGTTTCGTAAACTAGAAACCAGCCACGGTGCACGTGTGCGACGTGCACTAGAAGATCTGGGCCCCATCTTTGTTAAGTTTGGCCAAGCGCTTTCCACCCGACGCGACTTATTGCCTGAAGATGTCGCTGATGAGCTTGCGCTGTTACAAGATCGTGTACCGTCATTTCCTGGCGAGATTGCTCAAGAGATCATAGAAAAAGAGCTTAAAGATACTGTTACGAAAATTTTTGCAGAATTTAGTGTACAACCACTGGCTTCAGCATCTATTGCACAGGTGCATGCTGCGAAACTGCATGATGGCTCAGATGTAATCGTTAAAGTTTTGCGTCCAGGTGTAGAAAAACAAGTACGCAAAGACTTAGAACTTATGCATGCACTGGCTTCGATCGCGCATCGCTATTGGGAAGACGGCCGTAGGCTGCGACCTAAAGAAGTCGTGGATGAGTACGAACAGATCATCATGGACGAATTGGATTTAATGCGTGAAGCAGCTAATGCTAGTCAATTACGTAAAAACTTTGAAAACTCAACGGATTTGTATGTTCCAGAAGTTTATTTCGATTTGTGTACACGTAATGTCATGGTGCAGGAACGTATCCATGGTATTCCTGTTAATGATATTGAAGCATTACGTAAACACGGAGTTAACCTTAAAAAGCTTTCAGATCGCGGCAGTCATATCTTTTTCACTCAGGTGTTTAGCCACAATTTTTTTCATGCCGATATGCATCCCGGTAATATATTTGTTTCCTATGACAACCCTGAGGATCCAAAATATATTGGTGTAGATTTCGGCATCATGGGGACCTTGTCGCCATCCGATCAACGATATCTTGCTGAAAACTTGTACGCGTTTCTAAATCGCGATTATCGCCGTGTTGCAGAATTACATTTAGAATCGGGCTGGGTGCCTTCCAGTACACGTGTTGATCAATTTGAATCTGCGATTCGTACCGTATGTGAGCCGATATTTCAAAGACCACTAAGTGAAATTTCATTTGGTAGTTTGTTGTTGCGTTTATTCCAGACCGCACGTCGTTTTAATATGGAAGTGCAGCCGCAATTGGTTCTGTTACAAAAAACTTTACTGAATATTGAGGGATTAGGTCGCACCTTAGACCCAGATTTAGATCTTTGGAAAACTGCAAAGCCATTTTTAGATCGTTGGATGAGCGAACAAGTAGGGATACGAGCCTTGGCATCTGGTATACGAAAGCAATTGCCACGCTTAGCAGAACGATTACCTGAGATTCCAGATTTGGTGTATTCCACTATGAAGACATTCGAGCAAGGTCAAACTAAACTTGAAATGCACAGCCAAGAGCTTGTAGAAATTCGTAAAGAAATTAAAAAATCTAATCGTAATTTGTTATTTGCACTCGCACTTGGGTTCGCTGGTGTGATAGCCGCAATGTGGTTCTTTTAAATATGGATGTCGCTCCAATACTTGATCCTCTTAATGAGGCGCAGCGTGAAGCAGTAAGTTGTGACATTGTTCCTGCCTTAGTTATAGCGGGTGCTGGCAGTGGTAAAACCCGTGTATTAGTTCACCGAATCGCATGGCTTTGTGAAGTTGTTGACGTTTCGCCGTTTAGTATTCTTGCTGTGACCTTTACTAATAAAGCTGCAGCAGAGATGCGTGCACGTGTAGAAGAATTACTAAATAACCGTTTAGGTAAGATGTGGATGGGTACCTTCCACGGCATCTCACACCGTTTGTTACGTGCCCATTGGCAAGAAGCTAATCTCAAGCAGAGTTTTCAAATTCTAGATAGTGGCGATCAAATCCGTTTAATGAAGCGTGTTATCCAAGGCATGGGATTGGATGACTCTAAGTGGCCAGCTAAGAATGCCTGTTGGTTTATCAACTCGCAGAAAGAAGAAGGCCTGCGCCCAAAAAATATGCATGATCATGGCGATATTACCCAACGTCAGCTCATTAAAATTTATGCAGCTTATCAAGATGCTTGTGAACAAACAGGTTTAGTCGATTTTGCAGAATTATTATTACGCAGTTTAGAATTATTAAAACAACGACCCGAAATACTTTCTCATTATCAAAACAAGTTTCGCCATATTTTAGTGGATGAGTTTCAAGATACCAACTCCATTCAATACCAGTGGCTAAAACTGCTGGCCGGCGAGCAAAACCCTATATTTGCAGTAGGAGATGACGATCAGTCTATTTATGGTTGGCGTGGTGCTCGCGTAGAAAACATTCAAAATTTTAAAAAAGATTTCAACGGTTCACAGCTTTTTAAGTTAGAACAAAACTACCGCTCTACTAACACTATCTTATCTGCTGCGAATTCTTTGATTGATAACAATCAAGGCCGTATGGGAAAGAAATTGTGGACTGATGGAGATGATGGTGATCCGATTTATTTGTATGCTTCATTTAATGAACAAGATGAAGCACGGTTTGTTGCAGATAAAATTAAACATTGGTTAGAAACATGTAATGGTCGTCGTGATGATGTAGCAATTTTGTATCGCTCCAATGCGCAGTCACGCGTGTTTGAAGAAATCTTTATTTCACAAAGTATTCCATATCGCGTCTATGGCGGTTTACGTTTCTTCGAACGTGCAGAAATTAAAGATGCTTTGGGGTATTTGCGTTTAGCGAAAAATATTGACGATGACCCATCTTTTGAGCGGGTTATCAATGTGCCCACACGTGGTATTGGCCAACGTACGGTTGCCTTGATTCGTGATTTTGCCAAACAACATCAACTTACTATGTGGAGAGCTGCAGAAAAAATTCTGCAATCTAGTTTGTTAGCAGCACGTGCTTCTAATGCGCTTGCGCAGTTTATGAATTTAATGGTTAAACTTTCCAAAGATATTGATGGCTTAGAATTAGGCGAGCAGGTGGACCATATTATTCAGGTGTCTGGTTTAGTTGCACATCATGGTAAAGATGGTAGTGAGAAAGCCAAGTCACGTGTGGAAAACTTAGAAGAACTTGTGGTTGCGGCACGTGGGTTTGTTGTAGATAGCGAGTTGTATGAGGAGATGACTCCACTAGATGCATTTTTAACACATGCAGCCCTTGAGGCAGGTGAAGGTCAAGGTACGCAGTGGGATGACTGTGTACAATTGATGACACTTCATGCTGCAAAGGGCTTGGAATTTCCATTAGTATTTTTAGTTGGCTTAGAAGATGGATTATTTCCTTCTAATATGTCAATGGAAGAACCGGGTCGTTTAGAAGAAGAGCGTAGACTTTGTTATGTGGGTATTACGCGCGCGCGTAAGCAGCTTGTCATGACTTATGCGGAATCAAGACGCCAATATGGTTCGGATAATTACAATCCACCTTCACGATTTATTGGTGAAATACCAGGAGATTTAATTGCTGAAGTGCGACCAAGAGCAACCATTACACAACCAGCTCAAAGCCAAACGGTAAGTATGATGGTGAATGGCGCCAGAACAAATAGTGAAGCTTTGAATGATACTGGCATTAAAATTGGAGGACGGGTTTCGCATGCTAAATTTGGCGAGGGAGTGGTGCTAGACTGTGAAGGTAAGGGTAGCAGCGCAAGGGTACAAGTACATTTTGAATCTGCAGGAAGCAAGTGGTTAGTATTAGCTTATGCGCACTTAGATGTTATCGCTTAATTAATTTATGTAAAATTTATTGACATCATTATGGAACGAAGAAAATTTTTACAATATGCAGGTGTCGGTGCAGCGTCTGGCTTGACCGGTTGCAAAGGCGAATCTGAAAGTAAAACTCAACAAGTAAGCACAAATACGAATAAGACTTGGGAATGGAAAATGGTCACTACTTGGCCAAAGAATTTTCCAGGTTTAGGTACTGGCGCAGAGTTTTTAGCTAAACAAATTAATGCGATGTCGAATGGGCACATCAATGTAAAAGTATACGGTGCGGGTGAATTAGTACCTGCATTTGAAATTTTTGATGCGGTGGCAAATGGTTCTGCGCAGATGGGGCATGGTTCTGCGTATTACTGGAAAGGAAAATATTCCGCACTACAGTTTTTTTCTACCACGCCATTTGGTATGACGGCGATGGAAATGAATGCTTGGCTGTACCATGGTGGTGGCATGGAGCTATGGCAAGAAGCCTATAAACAATTTGGTTTAGTGCCTGCAGCAGCAGGTAATACTAATGTACAAATGGCAGGTTGGTTTAATAAAGAAATCAACACGCTTGAAGACCTTAAAGGTTTGAAAATGCGAATACCGGGTTTAGGCGGTGAAGTATTAAAACGAGCAGGTGGTACTCCAGTTAATTTGCCTGGTGGTGAGTTATTTACTTCATTGCAATCAGGCACCATCGATGCAACTGAATGGGTGGGTCCTTATAATGATTTAGCTTTTGGTTTTCATAAGATTGCAAAATACTACTACTACCCCGGCTGGCATGAGCCAGGCACTACACTTGAATGTTTTATCAATCAAAGTGCATATGATGAACTGCCGGAAAATTTGCAGTCCATTGTGATGACTGCTTGTCGTGTTGCGAATCAGGATATGTCTTTGGAGTACATTGCACGTAACAACGATGCACTGAATACTCTGGTGAATGAACACAAGGTAGATTTGCGCAAACTTCCTGATGACGTTATCAGCAAGTTGGCAGAGTTGTCACAAGAGGTTACCGCTGAGCTAGGCTATACTGACCCACTGGCACGCAAGATTTTTGATTCATATACTGAATTTTATAACAAATCACGTGCTTGGTTAGATATATCTGAACGTGCCTACTTGAACTTACGTACTGGATAGACTAAAACAGTCAGCAGATTTCAAAAAATATAATAATAACCATAATAAATATCAGGAAAAGGAGTAGTTACTGTGGATGATCTTATGACGAAGTGGCAAACAATGTGGGATGCCAAGGAATACACCATCCAATTATTTTTTCTGGCAAACTTCTTGATTGCACTATATATCGCAGCGCTGCCACTACGTTCTACTGGAAAAGATATTACTGTGGCTAATCGCGCTATTATGATTGTGTTTGGAATTGGTTATGCAATATTAATAATTTTTGCCTACTTCCAATTGGTACCAACCTTCTCACCTTATGGTTAAGCGGAAAAATTTTTGATAAAGATCGGCGCTTAAGGCGCCGTTTTTTTTGCTTAAGAATAAATTACCTAGTAAATTTTTTGGGGCAACCAAATTGCTAATTCAGGAAAATAGGCAATTAATAATAGTGCAAATATTTGGATGGCAATGAAAGGAGCAACACCACGGTAGATTTGTTTAGTCCGAATTTCTTTAGGTGCAACACCGCGTAGATAAAACAATGCAAACCCAAATGGTGGAGTAAGGAAAGAAGTTTGTAAATTAATAGCAATCATTATTCCCAACCACACTGGGTCCACACCAAGACTAAGCAATACCGGTCCAACAATGGGCACGACTACAAAGGTAATTTCAATAAAGTCGAGAATAAAGCCTAATAAAAACATCAATAGCATGACAATTAATATTGCAGAAAAAGCCCCGCCAGGTAATTGCGTCAGTAGTGCATGCACAGCGGTATCGCCGCCGTAACCGCGAAAAACTAATGAGAAAATAGAAGCGCCAATAAAAATCATAAATACCATACAAGTCACACGTACCGTGCGTTGCATAACGTCTCTTAAGCATTGTAAATCTAGTCGGCGATTAAATAGTGCTAAAAATAACGCACCCACCGCACCAACTGATGCTGCTTCTGTAGGAGTGGCTACACCTTTAATTATTGAGCCTAAAACTAAAATGATTAATAAAATAGGTGGAACTAAAGCGCGTGTCACGCGTGCAAACCATGCTGCTAAATTAATATCGACATGTTTTTGCATGGCTGGCATTACAGCGGGCTTAGTCCAGGCGATAAAAATTAAATAAACAAGATACAGTCCCACTAGTAACAAACCTGGAATGATTGCACCAACAAATAAATCACCAACTGATACAGTATCCGGTGAGAAATTACCTTGGTTGAGTTGTGATTGTTGATAGGCGGATGAGAGAACATCACCAAGTAAAACTAAAATAATCGAAGGTGGAATTATTTGGCCAAGAGTGCCGGATGCACAAATGATTCCTGTAGATATTTCAGGTTGGTAGCCTCGTTTCAACATAGTAGGTAGTGACAACAAACCCATAGTAACAACTGTCGCACCAACAATGCCGGTGCTAGCTGCTAACAACATGCCAACAAGCACTACAGAAATCCCAAGTCCACCGCGCAAGGAACCAAACAAAGAGGCCATGGTGTCGAGGAGTTCATCTGCAATTTTTGATCGTTCTAGCATTACGCCCATAAATACAAACAGAGGAACAGCAATAAGGGTTTCGTTGCTCATGATGCCAAACAAGCGACTTGGAAACGCTTGTAGCAGTGCAGGGTCAAAAGTGCCGGTGAGAATTCCCGCAAAAGCAAATATGAGTGAAACGCCTGCTAAAGTGAAAGCAACTGGATAACCAAATAACAGTACACAAATAACCGCAAGAAATAATATAAATGCAAAGATTTCCATTTTTGTCTATTGGTTTTTTAATTTTAGCCAGGCTCGCCCTGCTAAAGAAATGGCTTGTAAAAAAAGGAAAATGGCCATTAATGGAATCAACGTTTTTAAAATATAGACAAAGGGCAGACCCCCCGCTTCACGCGAACCTTCAAGTAACTTCCAGGAATTTAATACATAATCAAAACTTACCCAGAAGATAAAACCTGCGAAGGGGAGTAATAAAAACAGTGTGCCAAATAAATCTACTTTGGCTTTATTTTGGGTGAACATATCTTGGTAAAAAATGTCCACACGCACATGTTCATTATGTTTTAGGGTATACGCACCTGCAAGCATGAAGATAAAGGCGTGTAGATAAGTAGTGGACTCTTGTAATGATATGCGCCCAAAATTAAAGCCATAACGCAGCACCACTACCAGGAAAGTAATAAATACCATTACTAAAACTAGCCATGCGGCGAGTCGGCCAACACGCTCATTCAACGTATCAATGTTGTTGCAGATCTTTTCTACCAAAGGGTACTTCCTTAGAGAATAATTTCAGGCGTCCAATTAATTCGTGAGAGCAAGATGTTTTTGAATACATCTGGGTCTTTAATGTGAGTTATTTCCCCATCCTTAGGAAAAAATTTATCTTGTAAGCGTGAAAGCCAAAATCGTAGTGCAGCAGCTCGTAACATATACTGCCACGTAATCACTTCGCTAGATATTAATGTTCGCTGCGCTTGATAAGCAGTTATTAATGCAGTGTAGGAAGAAATATTTAGATCACCATTCTCTTTATTGCACCAGTCATTAACGGTAATGGCTAAGTCATATAATAAGATATCATTGCAAGCGTAATAAAAATCGATAATTCCTGTTAAGGTTTGATCCTTAAACATTACATTGTCACGAAACAAATCTGCATGAATGACGCCTTTAGGTAAATCGTCAGGCAGAGGTTGTTTGCGGTAATGAATTTCTTGTTCAAGTAGCATTTGCTCATCACTAGAGAGCTGACTAAATATTCGTTCTGCTGTTTTTTCAGTCCATGAAATCCCACGTGGATTTTCATGCTTACCGGTAAAGGATTCTCCTAAAATATGCATTTGTGCCAAAGCGTGACCTACAGTCGTGCAGTGTATGTCAGTAGGATTTAATTCATTTCTCCCTTCCAGACGCCTTACGATTGCAGCAGGTTTATTTTTTAGAGTACGTACGTAGTCATCATGCAAGTCAGCGATTGGATGTGCAGTTGGCATGCCGTGGTCGGATAAGTGAGCCATCAAGTTCAGGTAATATGGCAATGTGTCAAAGCCGACTTCTTCAAAGATGGTTAATACAAACTCACCATTTTCAGTAGTGACAAAATAATTTGTGTTTTCGATTCCAGCATTAATACCTTGGTAACTGACTAATTCACCCAAGGAATAATTACTTAGAAACACTTCAAGCTCAGACTGCTCGATGTTTGTGTAGACAGACATGCTTAGTTAAGAATTTTAGTTTTTGTTATTCTTCTGTTTTATTGTTAGGTGCTGTTTGTGAAACTCTTAATAAATTAGATCAACATTTAATCTATTTGTAAGGATAGTTTTAACTCCATTAGATACCTGACACAAGATATGGAATATTTTTAACCACTTTCGTGTTTCAAATTTAGCAACATGATAACGTTCAAGCTTACTGATCACTAGTAATAACTTCTTTTTCAATGCCTAAAAAATCCGTCTCAAAAACACCGTCAAAGTCTAAGACAAAATCCATACCGCCTATTGTTCTTGTAGATGGTTCATCGTATTTGTATCGAGCTTTTCACATACCAAACCTACAAGAATTGAAAAATTCTGAGGGTATGCCCACAGGTGCCATACGTGGTGTGATAAGTATGCTGAAAAGATTGCTAGGGAATGAAAATCCGAGCCATATTGCGGTCATATTTGATGCTAAGGGTAAAACCTTCCGTCATGATATGTACAAAGAATATAAAGCGAATCGCCCACCGATGCCTGAAGAGTTACAAGTCCAAATAGAACCTCTTCACGACATGGTGCGCGCTCTTGGTTTGCCATTGATTTCTGTAAGTGGCGTTGAAGCGGACGATGTGATCGGTACATTAGCAAAACAAGCATCGGAGCAGGGACATGAAGTATTAGTATCAACGGGCGACAAAGATATGGCTCAATTGGTAAACGACCAAGTTACTTTGGTTAACACCATGACAGACACAAAAATGGACACAAATGGTGTAGTGGAAAAATTTGGTGTCGCTCCAAATCAAATTATTGCCTATCTAGCTTTGATAGGTGATAAGTCTGACAATATTCCAGGTATTCCCAGTGTAGGGCCAAAAACGGCCGCTAAATGGCTTAATGAATATGAAACACTCGATGAGATTATTAAAAATGCTGATGGGATTAAAGGTAAAGTTGGCGAAAAGTTTCGTGCGCATATTGATCAATTACCCATGTCCGTTGATCTCACCACCATTCGTTGTGATCTGGAATTAACCACTAGTATTGATGATTTAAAAATCCAGGCTGAGGATACGACAAAACTAAGACAGCTTTATACACAGCTCGAATTTAAAACTTGGCTGAAGAAATTGAATGAGCAATATGGTGAAGAAGGCCATGATGGTAGCGATGAAGCTACAGAAGAAAGCGAGAAGGTAAAGACTGTAGACATCGATAAAGTCTCGTATGAACTAATTCTTACCAAAAAAGATTTCAATCGTTGGCTTAAACTCTTAAAACAAGCAAGTCTTATCTCATTTGATACAGAGACCGATAGTTTGGACTACATGCAGGCCAATGTAGTTGGCTTGTCGTTTGCCGTTAAAGCTGGTGAGGCGGCTTATGTGCCACTTGCACATAACTATCCAGGAGCACCAGTACAATTAGATCGAGATGAGGTGTTAAAGAGTCTTGAGCCCATTTTAAATACTAGCACTGCTAAGA
>JABDMD010000106.1 GCA_013001685.1 Gammaproteobacteria bacterium
GTAGAGTATTAAAGCGCTTGGGGTCTCTTTTTACATCTAGTTTTTGTAATAGCCTGAGTAAATTATTTTCGTCGAGTTCTAAAGAATTGTGGCATGCATGTTGCGTATTCACAGTAAGGGTTAAAAGTTTTTTGCAAGTATTCGATAACGGAAAGGTTTCAGCCAACTTCTTAATATTGACATACTCATTTTCTGTTGCATTAAAATAGAGGCCACCTATAAAAGCTGCAAAACGAATATTAGGATCTGTATATTTTTTTGTTATTGCATTAAGCGCCGCAAGTCCAAGTTGACTGCTTTGAGGATCAGAAAATTGGTAATTTATGTTCGGGAATACCTGCGCTAAGGCGTTACTATTTTTTAACACCTCAAAATATTCGCCCGGCGATTCCGTTAATAAAGCTTTACTGGTTTCTTGCCAGATACGTTCTAGTGTTAACTCGAGTAACTCTCTGGTTGCTACTATCTGCCGCATTAAGAGCAGAGTTTCATGCTTAATTTTGAAGCCTAGTGTATGCAGCTTGGAAGCAAAACGTGCTACACGTAAGACTCGCAAAGGATCTTCAGAAAATGCTTCTGAGACATGACGCAAAATTTTATTATCTAAATCCTGTTGTCCACCATAAGGATCAATAATTTTACCTGCATGATTTTTTGCCATTGCGTTAATGGTTAAATCACGACGCAGTAAATCTTCTTCTAAGCTAACGTCAGGAGAAGTATGAATTTCAAAACCCTTGTATCCACGGCCTTTTTTTCTTTCGGTGCGCGCTAAGGCATATTCTTCTTTGCTTTCTGGATGTAAAAATACGGGAAAATCTTTGCCTACAGGTTTATAACCTTTGGCTTCCATTTCTTCAGGGCTTGCACCAATAACAACCCAGTCACGTTCGGTAACCGGCAAACCCAAAAGCTCATCGCGAACTGCGCCGCCAACTAAATAAACTTCCATTGTCAGAATTTGTAAGTGTGATAACGTAAAAACATGATATCGATTATGAGACGAACCAGTGTAATAGTGCTTTTGTTAGCATGTGTTTCGGGGTGTAGCACGATAGGTTATTACCATCAGTCTATCTCTGGTCATTTTAAATTAATTTCAAAGCGTGAACGTATTGACGATATCGTAAACGATCCAGCGCGTGACGAGAAATTAATTAATCAATTACATTTAGTAGAAGAATTACGCACATTTGCGAGTAAGCAATTAAAGCTGCCTGAAAATGACAGCTATCGCAGCTATGTTCAGCTCGATAAGCCTTATGTGACCTGGAATGTGTTCGCGGCACCCGAATTTTCCATTGAATTGCAACAATGGTGTTTTCTAGTAATTGGCTGTGTTCCATATCGTGGTTATTTTGACGAGGAAGAGGCAAATAACTATGCACAGCAGTTATCTAATCAGGGTTTGGATGTCTTTGTCGCCGGTGTGCCAGCATATTCCACACTAGGGTGGTTTGATGACCCGTTGTTAAGCAGCATGTTAGATAGAGGTGAAATAGTAATGGCTTCCTATATATTTCATGAGCTTGCTCATCAGCAGTTTTATCTTAAAGGTGATGGCGCATTCAATGAGGCTTTTGCAACCGCAGTGGAAGAAATTGGTGTATTTGATTGGTTGCATCAGCAAAACCGTAGCCAAGATGCACAACGTTATGACGATTGGTTGCTACAAAAGTCCATTTTTTCTGAATTTGTTAAAAATAGTCGCAATGAGTTTGAAACCTTATATCAGCAAGAATATGACTTGGATAAAATGCAAGTTGAAAAGGAAATTAAGATTGCTGAAATGAGAAGGAAATTCGAAAATCTTAGCAGTGAAAATAAAAATATCGTTAGATATTCAAAATGGATGTCAGGGCCATTAAATAATGCACAGCTTGGTGCAATTTCTTTGTATCGTGAATTAGTGCCAGCGTTTCGAAGAATCTTCGGTATATGTGAGAATGATTTTATAAAGTTTTATAACTATGTAGAGACAATTGGGAAACTACCTAAAGAACTACGTGAAACCACATTGCAAACTACTAAAGTTTGCCAGTAGTTCTTATTAAGATGAACGCTTTGCTCGAAATTGTTTGTGACTAGATTTGTTTTGTAAATAGCCAGGTACAATAGATTCCAAAGATGTAGGACAAAGTATGTCATCATCACTACACACACTATCTTTTTGTAGTGAAAGATAGTTATCAACCGAAAAAGGTTTGCCGGGTAAAAATTCAAGTATGTTCGCTTGTAATTTAGAAGCCCAGTTAGGTAAGCCAATAATAGTTCTTCGCAAGTTGCTCATGTAAGCAACATATTTTACTAATTCTTTGAGACTGTATTGTTTTGGCCCACATAGATTAATTCTTTGACCAAAGGTCTGCTTGTCTGTGAGAGCATTAGCCATTATTTGTACCACATCGTCTACATATACTGGTGCGAATTTTGTATCCGGGCAGGCTAGTGGAAACATTATTGGGGTGATTTTAAGGATGTTTGCAAAGCGATTAATGAATGAATCTTCGGCACCAAAAATTACTGACGGCCTGAAGCTTGTAACGGCAATTTTATTGGCTGCAAAGGTATGTACATAGTTTTCAGCTTCGCCTTTGGTGCGTAAATAAAAGCTTTTTTCGTCTGGACTGGCATTCAAAGCACTCATATGCAGTAGTCTTGGTACTTTGTGAGTAGAACACATAGTTATGACCTTGCGCGCAAGTTCGACATGTGCAACCTTAAAGCCACTACCATCGTGACCTTTTTCATTAAGGATACCCACTAAGTTAATCACTGCATCACAATTCTCGAAGTGTTGCTTTAAATCGCTTTCATTATGAATATCTACCTGGATAAGGTCTAAGGAAGGCAGCACTAATAGAGCTCTGTGGCGTTCACGTTGTCGCGTTAGAACTTTTAGGTGATGGCCACGTCCTACTAGTTCCGCGCATAGGTGGCTACCTATAAACCCTGTTCCGCCAAGTATGCAAATTGTTAAATTTTTCATGTTTTTTTATAGAATACTTAATAACTCGGATTATGAATAAGCATGTTGGCTATGGATAGCTTAATCTCGTTTAGCAAGAAGCTTTGCCCAAGACAGAAGAAAGTAAGTAATGATTTAAGAGGTATTAACTATAGTTAGGCTAAAAAATAGCCTAATTTGACAGCCCAGAGATAAAAAAATGGCACATTTATCAGTAAATTTAGCCATATTCATCGCTTAGATAAGAATCTACTTGTAATAATTTAAAGAATACATAAAAATACAGCAATCTACTTTTGACCCCCTAGAGCACCATTCCAGGTGATCGATCCCAAAAACAACGTTTTATATTTTTTATCAATTGGAGTTTAAGTTAAGTGAGCGAAAGTATTTTTCACATTACAGATGACAGTTTTGAAGAAGAAGTTTTAAAGAGCGAGCAACCCGTACTGGTTGATTATTGGGCAGAATGGTGTGGCCCATGCAAGATGATTGCTCCACTTCTGGATGAGATTGCAGGTGATTATGAAGGTAAGCTAAAAATTACTAAGCTTAATATCGACGATAATCCAAATACACCACCTAAGTATGGTATACGTGGAATACCAACATTAATGATTTTCAAAAATGGTAATGCCGAAGCAACTAAAGTTGGTGCGTTATCAAAATCGCAACTCACCGCGTTTATTGATCAAAGTATTTAAATTTAAACCTTTCACACTATCTTCATTTCACCGAATAATTAATACAAACAAATAAAATATACCGACCGTACTAGATAATTCATCTAGTAATTTTTCATAAATTTTTTCCAAAAATTTACCAAGAAACTTACTAGATTTTTCTAAGATATAACGCTTCATAAGCGTTAAAAACATTGCAAGCAATGCACTACCAGATTGCTATGTAAAACATCCTTTATTTATTAAACAAATAGACTTATATGTTATGAATTTAACCGAATTAAAGAAAAAACCAGCTTCTGAATTGATTGATATTGCTGCGGATATGAAGATCGATAACTTGTCACGATCGCGCAAGCAAGACATTATTTTTTCAATTCTCAAAGCACATGCTAAAAATGGAGAGGATATTCTCGGTGATGGTGTTTTAGAGATTCTGCAAGACGGGTTTGGGTTTTTACGATCTACAGATTGTTCATATCTAGCAGGACCGGATGATATTTACGTATCTCCTAGTCAAATTAGAAGATTTGGTTTGCGTACTGGAGATACTGTATCAGGGAAAATTCGTCCTCCAAAAGATAGCGAACGTTATTTTGCCATGCTTAAAGTGGACAAAATTAACTACGATAAACCTGAAAATGCCAAGCGCAAAATTTTATTCGAGAACTTAACGCCATTACATCCCGATGAGCGTTTAAAGCTTGAACGTGGCAACGGCAGCACTGAAGATATTACTGCACGCATCATTGATATCTGCGCACCAATTGGTAAAGGGCAGCGTGGTTTGATTGTATCGCCTCCCAAGGCAGGTAAAACCTTGATGCTACAAAATATCGCGCAGAGCATTACTACAAATCACCCAGAATGTTTCCTCATCGTGTTGCTAATTGATGAAAGGCCGGAAGAGGTCACCGAAATGTCGCGCATGGTACAGGGAGAAGTTGTTTCTAGTACGTTTGATGAGCCCGCTAGTCGTCACGTACAAGTTGCAGAAATGGTGATTGAGAAAGCCAAGCGTCTTGTGGAACATAAAAAAGATGTTGTGATTTTACTCGACTCAATTACACGTTTAGCACGTGCCTACAACACCGTTGTACCCGCATCAGGCAAGGTGTTAACTGGTGGTGTAGATGCCAATGCTTTGCAAAGGCCAAAAAGATTCTTTGGTGCTGCGAGGAATATTGAAGAAGGTGGCAGCCTTACTATCATTGCAACTGCGCTTGTAGAAACAGGCTCTAAGATGGATGAAGTTATTTATGAAGAATTTAAAGGTACCGGTAATATGGAAATTCATATGGACCGCCGTATTGCTGAAAAACGAGTTTTCCCTGCGATAAACATTAATCGTTCAGGTACACGACGCGAAGAATTAATCACAGACAAAGATGAGTTAGCGAAGATATGGGTATTACGTAAGTTCTTACACCCCATGGATGAGATTGAAGCCATTGATTTCATGCTTGCACGCATGCAATCTTCTAAGACAAATAACGAATTTTTTGATGCAATGAAAAGATCGTGAGAACGATCGTAAATTGAAGTTTACTACTTGTTGCATAATTCTAAATACTTAAATACTCTATCGATCGTATTATCGATTGTTTCCGGACTAGCGTGTAGTTGTGCCAGCACGCGGTGGCCAAATAATAAAGTTATTAAAAAGCGTGCCAGCTCAATAGGATTTTCATTGCGTATGATCTCGTCATTTTCTTGAGCTTTAACTAGCAACACGTAAATTTGCGATTCAATTTCTTGCTGTTTTAATTGCACGTAATAGCGCAAAGCTTTTCATTATCAGGTATTTCAAACGCACCATAGACTAATAAGCAATGTGCATCAGGAGTTCGATGTGCAACGCTCTCACTAGTCATTTTAAAAAATGTTTTTAACGCATCGAGGCTTGTGTCTTGTTGTTCGTCACATGCATCTAAAAAAGCGATCTGACGTTTGGCGTAGTGCTCAAAAACTTCAGTATATAAACCTGACTTATTTTCAAATGCAGAATAAATGCTACCGGGTTGTAAGCCGGTAGCTTTGGTGATGTCTTTTATGGTTGTTCGCCGAAAACCATTGCGCAAAAAAACTTGAGATGCTTTATCAATCACATCATCTCTTTCAAATGCAGGTAGCCACCCTATAGCAATTTCCCTTTGTGACTTTTTTATCCCTCATTAATAAATATTTTAATGAGCACATAATCAATTATGAAATTAAATAATATGTGTTTATCGATTATTTATACTCAATATAAGCTTATTTGAATTACTGCCAATGCAAGAACAACCAACTGCTATATAGATCACATGAATAACAGAAAACGGAAGGATTAATAGATATTTCGCAGTTAAGTATTTAGCTGAAAATCTATATATAGCTTAATAATGCAATAGAATATGTGTTTCAGAATATATTTTTTAGATGCAAAAATTGCTAACAATAGTTGAGTGAATACTCAAGAAATATTTTTAATTGCACGATTACCAATATCATTTCGAAAAAACATATTTGCCCAGGATATTTGTTTAGTTATTTTATATGCATGCTTTTGTGCTTCTAAAATATCTTTACCAAGTGCGGTTGCACACAATACTCGCCCACCGTTCGTTACGACATTGCCATTTTTTGTTTTGGTGCCTGCGTGAAAAACTTTTTGTGTAGCGGATTCGTTAGGTAAGCCTTGAATAACTTCACCTTTATCGTAATGTTCTGGATAACCTCCTGCCGCGAGTACAACACCTAATGCAGCGCGTGCATCCCAGTCAATTGTATATTGATCTAATTGTTGATTCACCGCAGCTAAACAAAGCTCGGCCAAGTCTGATTGCATACGCATTAAGATTGGTTGAGTTTCAGGGTCACCAAAGCGGCAATTAAATTCCAACACCTTAGGAGTTAAGTCAGCATCGATCATCAGCCCTGCATACAAAAAACCAACATAGGGGGTTCCTTGCTGAGCAAATCCTTTTACAACAGGCGTTATTACTTGGTCTATGATTTTTTGGTGCATGTCTGCATCTACAATCGGCGCTGGAGAGTAGGCGCCCATACCGCCTGTGTTCGGGCCTTTGTCACCATCATCTCGCGCTTTATGATCTTGTGAGCTCGCAAATGGCAAAATATTCTTGCCATCTAGCATGCAAATAAAGCTAGCTTCTTCGCCTTGAATAAATTCTTCTACCACAATGCGATGTCCTGCATTACCAAAACTTGAGCCGTTTAACATATGTTCTGCACATTGCAATGCTTCTTGTTTGTTTTGTGCAATTACAACGCCTTTCCCGGCGGCTAATCCATCTGCTTTGATAACGATCGGGAATGATTGTGATGCAATGTAATCTTCAGCTTCCTGATAATTAGTAAAAACTGCATAAGCACCAGTAGGAATGCCGTTTTCCACCATAAACTGTTTTGCAAAAGCTTTAGAACCTTCTAATTGCGCTGTGGCAGCCGTTGGTCCGTAGATAGGGAGTGATGCTTCATTGAACTCATCGACGATGCCTGCAACCAAAGGCGCTTCAGGACCGACAATAGTTAGATCAATATCTTGCTGCTTAGCAAAAATTTTCAATGCAGCGATATCTTCTGCATTAATAGCAATATTTTCGGTTTTCGGTTCTGCTGCTGTGCCTGCATTACCAGGCGCGACAAATATTTTGGAAATTTTAGGGGACTGACTTAATTTCCATGCCAGCGCATGTTCGCGACCGCCGCCGCCAATGACTAATACTTTCATAAATTATTCGGTAGTTTTTCTAGGTAAAATTTGTAAGCACATATGCGAGAGCTAAGGGCAATGTAATCATAGCGAAAAGATTACCTAGCAGTACAATAGATGCCACAGATTTGGGCTCCTGATTAAACCTTTCTGCAAATAAAAAGTTCATTACTGCAGGGGGCAAGGTGCCAAAAAGTAATAAAGAGCCAGCTTGAATAGCGCTGAACTCAAATAACATTACTAATGCAAAGGCAATAGAAAATCCAACCGCGGGAGTAAGCACAGCAAATAGCAAACCTACTTTCCATTCTTGCAGATCAATTGATGCAATACGTACACCTAAAGAGAATAGCATTAACGGAATAGCAATTTGACCTAGCATAGTAATCGGTAGCATCACCCTTTCGGGAATTACTACTGGTGATGCATTAATCGCTAAAGCGACTACTGCAGCCCAAATTACAGTTTGTCGCAGCAGTATTTTTATACCCTGGCCGGCACTTAAAATATAGGTACCCAAACCATAATGCGTAAGATTACCCACTAAAAACAATACCAAGCCCGTAACCAGACCAGGCTTACCAAAAGCAAGGCTCATAATGGGTAAACCCACATTGCCAGCATTATGGAACATCATCGGCGGTGCGATAGTGCGAAATGAATAGTTTGTAGTTTTCGCGATTATCAGCGCAATAAGGCCAGCTAATAACACAATCACCAAACCTGCTAGCGCGAGTGATATATGCGGGCTAAGTGAAAAGGCCTTATCGCCTAAGGAAGAAAAGACCAATGCCGGAACAAAAACATCTAAATTAAGATGGTTTGCAGTACTCATTTCTAGTTTAGATAAACGCCCCATTACGGCACCTACTGCTACGATCGCAACAATCGGAAACATGATGCTAATAATTTGAGTAACAAGCGCCATTTAATTTATAGATCCAGAAAAATAAATTGGTGAATTTTACATTGAGACTAGGCGCGGGATTTTCGAGAAGTGAAGTTTACAAACTCGTAAATGAACGCCGCAGAAAATTCCGCAACGACATATTAATATAAAAGGCGCATTTTAGTGGCGGAAGTGACGCATGTTCGTGAGTACCATTGCCATGCCCAGTTCATCCACCGCCTCAATCACATCCTTATCATTGATTGATCCACCTGGTTGTATGATCGCAGTGATGCCATTTTCATCTGCAGCATCAATCGCGTCTCGAAATGGAAAAAATGCATCTGAAGCCATTACTGAACCGGCAACTTTCAGATTCTCATCTTGTGCTTTAATGGCAGCGATGCGAGCAGAGTAGACTCGACTCATCTGACCTGCGCCAACACCAATAGTCTGTTGATTACGCACAAAGACGATGGCATTTGATTTCACAAACTTAACCACCTTCCAGGCAAATAATAGGTCTGTGATTTCTTGTTCCGTAGGCTGACGTTTAGAAACAATTTTTAAGTCGTCTTTATTGACAACACCCATGTCACGATCTTGTACTAATAAGCCGCCCAGAACGCGTTTATAGTCAAACGACTCAAAGGTTCCATCCCAAGTTTCGCATTCAAGTACACGTACATTCTTTTTCTCTGCTAGTACCTTGCGTGTGTCTTCGGGAATCGTGGGTGCGATTAATACTTCAACAAATTGGTGATCAATTATCGTTCTTGCCGTATCTGCATCTAAACTTTGATTAAAAGCAATAATGCCTCCAAATGCAGACGTCGGATCTGTTTCATAGGCAAGCATATAAGCTTGCAAAATATTATCTGCAGTGGCAACCCCGCATGGGTTAGCGTGTTTAACAATTACACATGCAGGAGTTGTGAATTGTCGCACACATTCTAATGCAGCATCGGTGTCTGCAACATTGTTATAGGAAAGTTCTTTGCCTTGAATAACTTTTGATGTCGCTACACTAGGCTCTAGTGCGCCTTCTTCTACATAAAATGCACCACGTTGATGTGGATTTTCACCATAGCGTAAAACCTGTGACTGTTGAAATTGAAGATTTAGCGTGCGAGGAAAGGTTGCGTCACTATTGGGTAATTTCTTACCCAAGTAATTTGCAATCATGCCGTCATATTGCGAGGTATGCTCGAAGGTTTTAACCGCAAGATCAAAACGTGTTTCATTATCCAGAATGCAGTCATTGTTATTTAGCTTATCTAATATCGTTGCGTAGTCTACTGGGTTAACTATAACCGCAACATACTTATTATTTTTAGCTGCGGCACGTAGCATTGTGGGCCCACCAATATCGATATTTTCAATTGCATATTCTAATGTGCAATCCGGATTGGCTACTGTGGCGGCAAATGGATACAAATTGATGACAACCAAATCGATTGGAGTGATGTCATGCTGTTGCATGACATCATCATCTAGTCCACGGCGGCCAAGAATGCCACCGTGAATTTTGGGATGTAGTGTCTTTACTCGGCCATCCATTATTTCAGGAAAGCCAGTGTGATCGGATACTTCTGTTACAGAAATGCCTTTTTCACTGAGTAGCTTTGCGGTGCCACCTGTTGAAAGTAGCTCAATCTTTAATTTGCTTAATTCACGTGCAAACTCTACAACGCCGGTTTTATCGGAAACGCTGATTAAGGCACGACGAATAACTTGTGGCCCTGAATTTGCCAACTAGGTATAGCCAAGTAAAGATTTAAATTAACTGGTAGCTTAGTTCTAGCCTATCATAGGCTTATTATATTAGACCTATTAGTTTAGGCTATAGAGCTTAAGCTTCTTGCGAAGGGTGCCGCGATTGAGGCCTAGGTATCTAGCAGCTTTGGTTTGGTTGCCATTACAGTATTCCATTACTGATTCAAGTAGAGGACGTTCAACTTCCTCCACAAACATTTTATACAGTTCTTCAGGCTCGTGACCGCTTAATGAATTTAAGTAAAGGCGTAAAGAATTTTTTACATTATCGCGCAAAGGTTGTTTGCGACGCTCTTGATGTAAAGTTGTTACTTGTGCTGTAGAAAATGATGCATTCATGCGGCTAACTCCGTTATGTTTGTATGCTGGTATTTAAAGAATTGTTTTAAATATTTTTGTTGTTGTTGTGGGTACTCCACTTTCAACAACAAGTTTTTAAATATCGCATAGCCTTTATAATTTTTTAAGTACCAAGTGATATGTTTTCGAGCAACACGAACACCCACCTTATTTCCATAATGCGAATACAACCCAACAATGTGAGTCATAACTACGCTTTCGATTTCGTCCAATGAGAGTGTGGGCAGCATTTTTTTATTTTGTAACAAGTAATTTACTTGGTTAAAGATCCAAGGATTACCTTGCGCTGCTCTCCCGATCATAATCGCATTTGCTCCAGTAAAAGCCAAGACCTTTTTTGCAATTTGTGGAGAATTAATATCACCGTTTGCAATTACTGGAATTGACACAATTTTTTTTACCGATTGTATTGTATTGTATTCAGCATTGCCGTTATACATGCATTGACGTGTGCGTCCATGTATGGCTAGTGACTGTATACCTGCAGATTCAGCAATTTTTGCAATGTTAATCGCATTGCGTTGTTGTGGAGTTAAACCTGTTCTTATCTTTAGCGTAACTGGTGCATCCACTGCATTAACTACTGCTTCTAAAATATTGGCAACATTTTTTTCATCTGCTAACAACGCTGAGCCTGCATTACTTTTACAAACTTTTTTTGCCGGACAGCCCATATTGATATCAATAATTTGCGCGCCTTTATCAACACAAAGTTTAGCGGCGGATGCCATAGTTTGTGCATCTGTTCCTGAAATTTGCACAATGCGTGGTTCAGGGTCTGATGGCTTAATGATACGTTGTGAACTTTTGTTACTATTCCATTGTGCAATATCAGAGGTAAGCATTTCTGCAACCGTTGCACCTGCACCTTGCTGCATACAAATTTTACGGTAGACGCTATCGCTAATACCCGCCATAGGGGCTAACAACACATTACTAGAGAGTGTATAAGGCCCAATTTTCAAGGGCTTGTATTCCAATACTTGATTAGTGGAATTCGAATTCATATGCGATCACATTGCTTCCTGGGTCTAACACTTCCAGGCGTGCGCCTACTGGTTGATTAGGGGACATAAGTGTATCTGCAAGTGATTTATTAACAAGATAGTCTTTTGGGCTAAAGCGACGCACGGCAACTATTTTTCCATGAGTGTCTAATAATGTGATTTCTAATAAGGGATAGGCTTGTGCGGATGGGCTTTGATTTACAAAAGTTGTTGTAATCATTAGCGCATTTTTAACGTTTGGATGTGTATAGATATTGCGATTCAGTATTTTTACCGCTGATAAATCACGTTGATTATGTTCACCACATCCGAAAGTTTTGCAAAAGCCATTTACCCATGTACGCGGTAGTACGTCTATATTTTGCCAATAGCTAATTTGACCTAGAAAAAATATTGCTAAAGCAATAGCGCCTAAAGTAAAAACTGCAATCTGAATAGGGCTATTTGTTTTGGCTAGTATATTGCCGCCAAAATCATCACGAATTACCGTAGGAATTCTTTCCGAGTTGGTTAACGTATCATCATCAGCTAGTTGTTCTAGTTCAGTTACATCTGCATCATCATCCTTACCATCACTGGGCCATTGATCATCGCTAAGGTCTTGATTATTTTCTTCTTGCCACTCTTCTGATGTTGCGTTGGGGTTGTGATCTTCTTCAATGTGTTCTCTACCATTGAAGACTGAATCACATATACCGCATCTAACTAAACCCTCTGCCATGCCGAGTTGCTCGGTGGTGACGCGGAAAACAGCGCGGCATTCAGGACACTTGGTATACATTGTTAAATAAGAACTATAGCTTTATAGATTAACTTGTATATTGATTCAAAGAAGCCTCAATCAGTAACCATTCTTTTTTCGAGTGAATATTATCGAATTTAAAAGTAGGTTCATAAACTTGTTTTATTTGTTCAAGTTGTTGTTCAAGTATACCGGATAAAATTATTTTACTTGATGGTGACATGGCTTTAGCGAAGTCGGCACTATACTTAAGTAGCGGCAGTAGCAGAACATTGGCAATAATCACATCACAGCTTTGTTGTGGTGGGCTATCGGCTAAAATCATTTGCAACATCCCACTATCAACACCATTAATGTTAGCGTTTAAACCTGTTGCTTGTATGGCTTGTGGGTCATGGTCGATGGCAATAATTTTTTTAGCGCCCAGGTAATAAGCAGCAATAGCAAGAATGCCCGACCCACAACCAAAATCCATAACGGTTTTATCAGCCAGCGAATAATTAGCCAACCGTTGCATACACAACGCTGTAGTTGGGTGAGTGCCGGTACCAAATGCCAAGCCAGGGTCTAGTTGAATGTTTATCGCGAATGGGTCTGGATAAGTTATCCAGCTTGGGCATACCCATAAGCGTTCGCTAAACTGCATAGGCTTTAGGTTTTGTATCCATTTTTTTTGCCAATCTTGATCTTGTATTACTCGTTTACTGAGTTCAACAGGAGCAGCTAAAGCGTCTTCAATAGGATCTTGTAAAGTTTGTAATTCGATATCTTCTACAAACAATGCAGTGAGTGTGATTTGTTGCCAAAGCGGCGTTGTGTCGATTTCTTCAACGAAGATGGGGCTATCTTCTGCATCTACGATGCTAATTGATACAGCACCTAGTTCATCAAGCAGAATTTCTGTTGCGAGGTATTGGTGGCATTCAAGACGTAAACTTATTTCAAACACAATAAAATGGTGTTTGCCTTAAAAATTTAAATTCATTTACGACGAAAGTTTAGACTCGAGATAATGAATATTATGTTGTTCGTTCACATATACATCGTCCATCATCAAGTCCTGTAATAAAGGAATGTTGGTGGTGATGCCATCAATTACAATTTCATGTAATGCGCCGCGCATTCTGGTCATTGCACCTTCTCGACTATGGCCGATAGCAAGCAATTTACCAATCATGGAATCGTAATAAGGAGGAACGGTGTAGCCATTATATAAGTGAGTGTCTACACGTATCCCTGGCCCACCTGGGCAATGAAAGTGGGTTACTTTGCCTGGGCAAGGTAGAAACTTGTAAGGATCTTCCGCATTGATACGACATTCAATAGCGTGCCCACGAATTTTGATGTCGTCTTGTTTAAACGTAAGTTTTTCACCTGCAGCGATTAGAAGTTGCTGTTTAACGATATCAATACCGGTAATCATTTCGGTAACTGGGTGTTCAACTTGAACACGTGTATTCATCTCAATGAAATAAAATTCACCATTTGCATATAAAAATTCAAACGTACCAGCTCCGCGATAACCAATTTGGCGACAAGCTTCCGTAATACTTGCACCAATCCTTTCACGTTGTTCAGCTGTAATGCCGAATGCTGGAGCTTCTTCAATCACTTTTTGGTTACGACGCTGCATAGAACAGTCACGCTCACACAAATGGATCGCATTTCCGTGCTGGTCTGCTAATACTTGGAATTCTACGTGACGAGGATTCTGCAGGAATTTTTCTATAAATAAACGATCATCATTAAATGCAGCGCCTGCTTCATTGCGGGTCACGGAAATGGCTTCAACTAAATCTTCTTCCGCTTCTACTACACGCATGCCTCGTCCGCCGCCACCGCCGGCAGCTTTTACCATTACTGGATAGCCAATATCACTAGCAATATCTTTTGCTCGATCCATGTCTTCACTAATAGATTCATTCGTACCAGGCACGCACGGCACACCCGCTTTCTCCATCGCCTTTTTTGCTGCGATTTTGTCACCCATCATGCGAATGGTTTCAGACTTTGGACCAATAAATACAAAGCCGCTTGATTCAACTACTTCAGCAAATTCTGCATTTTCAGATAAGAATCCATAACCAGGGTGAATTGCGGTGGCATCGGTCACCTCGGCAGCACTGATAATGGCAGGAATGTTTAAGTAACTTTCAAGTGATGAAGCAGGACCAATACAAACTGACTCATCCGCCATACCAACATGCATTAAATCTCGATCCGCTTCAGAATGTACTGCAACGGTTTTTATCTCCATATCGCGACAGGCGCGCAAGATGCGCAATGCAATTTCACCGCGATTGGCTATTACAACTTTTTCAAACATAAGGAATTATTTTTTAAGTTGAGTTATTTATACACGATTTACTTATTCAATGATAAATAACGCTTGGCCGAATTCTACTGGCTGAGCATTATCCACTAACTTAGCTTTAATGACGCCTGTTTTGTCTGCCTCAATTTGATTTAGCATTTTCATTGCTTCAATAATGCAAAGCGTTTCACCCACTTTCACAGACTGACCCACTTCAACGAACGATGGCTGTCCTGGTGCAGGTGCTTCATAAAACGTTCCTACCATAGGTGAATTCACACTATGCCCGCTTGGTACACTATCTTGCACTTCTACAGTCGGGGTTTCAGCAACTGCTGGCGGCGGCGGTGGAGAGGCATAGGATTGTGGAACCATAACTTGATTACCACCAGCCACACCACGACTAATGCGCACCGACTCTTCACCTTCTTTTATTTCAATTTCAGCGACACCGGACTCATCTAGCAATTCAATTAGTTTTTTAACTTTACGTATGTCCATGATTTACTCTTTGAATAATTTTTTTAAGCTTGCTTATTGGTAAGTTTGTTATGCGCTGCTTCAACCGCTAACTCATAACCTTTGGCACCCATACCCGAAATCACGCCTATGGCAATGTCGGATAAAAATGAATGCTGGCGAAATTCTTCACGCGCGAAAACGTTAGATAAATGTAATTCGATAAAAGGAATGTCAACACCCAGCAAGGCATCACGCAATGCGATGCTGGTGTGGGTAAATGCTCCAGGGTTAAAAATAATCATATCGACAGCATCAGTTTTAGCTTGGTGAATACGATCAATTAGCTCATGTTCTGCATTGCTTTGGAAATCTTGCAGTGGGTAACCAAGTGTTTTAGCGGTATTGTGAGCACGCTCTACCACATCTGCTAAGGTCTCATACCCATAGACTTCTGGCTCACGTTGACCGAGTAAATTCAGGTTTGGACCGTTTAATAGTAAGAGTTTGTGCATAATTTGTGACTAACTTGCTGCTAATTGTTGTGAACCTGCAAGTTCTTAATAATTTTGCGAGTGTACACTAAAAAGCGTCTAAATCTAGACTAAATAACACTTTTTTGCATATTTTCAGAAATTTAGCGAAGTTATCGATAAGATGATTACGAAATTAAAGAATTTAGTAAATTTATAGATATTTGAAGGGATATTGGCCTATTCTGCCTGTCTAAATTGAAATAACCTGCCAGGTTTAACTGTCTTCTAAAGTCATGTTCGAAAATTTAAGTAATCGTATGAGAATTTTATTTAAAAACTTCCGCTGGACCTTGCTTGCCCTAGCGCTGCTTATTATTGGCAGTTGGTTGATTGCGGGAAAAATGGATGTGTCAGCAGATGAGGGCAACAACACTGCTACCGCAGTTTTTGCTGGCGGGTGTTTTTGGTGCATGGAGCCACCGTTCGATAAATTAGAAGGTGTGATTGCAACGACTTCGGGTTACACCGGCGGCCATACTGATAAGCCAACTTATAAACAAGTGTCTTCCGATACCACCGGACATTATGAAGCAGTCGAAATTACCTATGACCCAAACAAAATTGATTACGCAACGCTGTTAAATGTTTTCTGGCACAACGTGGACCCACTTGATGCTAAGGGACAGTTCTGTGACAAAGGAAAAAGTTATCGCACGGCAATATTTTATAACTCATATGAACAAAAAGAATTAGCGCAAGCCTCTAAAAAAGAGCTAGTCGATTCAGGCTACTTCAATGAAGACGTAGTTACGGCTATTGAGGCCGCAAAAACATTTTATCCGGCAGAAGATTATCACCAGAATTATTATCAAAAGAATCCAGTTAGATATAAATACTATCGTTTTGCTTGTGGCCGTGATGCTCGGCTTGAAGAGTTGTGGAAAGACTCTGCAGGCAAAGATGGTTCGCTTTTCCCGTAATAATTTGCTATCGAGATGAAGCTCATAATTAAATATCAAGCGAAGCCTCAGCAAAAAGATGCTTTAGAAAAAGAATTGCGGTCCATCATTCTTATCACAAGAAAAGCGGTGGGGTGCGTTCAATGTGATCTACATGTTTCAATGGATAACAAGTTGGTATTTTTCTTCGATATGTTATGGGAGAAAGAGCAGGATTGGAAAAATTATACTGAAAGAAAACACATGAAGGATTTCTATGCGCTTACGGAAGGGATGGTAGACACATATGACCTGTGTGTTTCAGAGTATTAGTGAACACTGGCAAGCGTAAGGTGTATATCCAGGTTCGAAAGTTAATTTGAGTTAACTCAGTTAATGAAAGCTAAGTTTGAAAATAAAATATTTGATATTTGTCTTAGCATTTTATCGTTACATGCAATTGCTGATCTGGAGCCCACATTGAATTTGTTCGGTCAATTGCAGAAAGTGATTTAGTAGCTCTTCATAAACACCAAATCTGGCCAGCAAATGATGAAAATATAACGATAGATTTTTTAGATTTGGCGATAGCGGGAAAATTATAGAGCACTGGGATTCTGTGCTGCAAATACCAGAGTTATCAGAAAATGAAAATACTATGTATTAATAGGAAAACAGGGTTTAGTCGGCTTCTGGCCGTAAGCAGACACTAAGCACGTATCGAAAACTTACATGAAAAATTTATTTTTATGTTTAGCTATTCTTATTGCAAGTTTAGGTTTTTATAATTTATTAGCTGCTGAAGAATATAAAAACTCAGATTTTTCCATACAGATACCTGAAACTTGGCAGGTTGTGGTGCTTGATAAGGAAGGGGCTTCTAGGTCGTGGCTTTTTGGTAAGCAAGCTACTGAAAATGAAAGTGGCGTCTCAGTAGCGGTACATATTATAGAATTACATGATCCAGAGTTTTATTCCGAATCTGATTTGTTGATGACTAAAGACCGATGGTTGAACAAAAATATCCATACCATGGGTAAATCTAAGCAAGTTATAAATACAAGTATTATCTATGACGAAATAATAGATGGAGAAAACTTTAGAGCGGTAAATTTTCGAAGCTTGTTTGATGTTCAAAATCACCCTGATCTTAAGTTGAAAATCTTCGGGCGCGTGTATTTAACGATTATTGACTCTAAAGTAATTACCGTAAATTTCCAGGCGTCAGAAAGTCACGAAGAAAAGACCAAACCTGAGTTAGAAAAAGTTGTCGAAACAATTAGGTTTATTGGGAAGTAATACTGATGCTTTCAGGATTGGTGACTGTTCGCTATCTATCTTAAGCAGACGTTCAAAATAAGAATTTAATTTGTTGTATCGACAGAAAATTGCTCCTGCATTTCTGCACTTCCTACCTCCATGTAGGTCGTCGTCCTTGTGCTAATTCATTTATTCTGCAATTTCTGTTTCGTCACTGGTCTCGTTGCAGAAGAAATCAGTCGCTTCATCTGTTGAGACCCATTTAGGTACTGGTTCACCTTCGTATTTACTGCCTTCAGGGCATAATAAAACGACTTCCACAGGTTCGGGCTGAGTAATAAGTGGTTCAATTCTTTTCTCATTATCAGAGGCGTGACAAACACTAGCTAAAAATATGAAACAAAGCACACTTAAGGATGTCATGTAGCGTTTTCGCATTATCATGAATCCAGCTTTTGATATTTTCTAAATATCGCCTGAAAGACTTTTTGTGAAAGATTGGTTTCGGTGAGTTGCAAACCATCGGTTCTGAGATCACAACTAACGCGGCGATCTGTCGCAACTATTATTCCATTGCTGTCGCGCAATGGAAAAGACACATTTAGATTAGCAGATCTACGATCTTTACCAGATCGTCGATTAGTGTGAGCATTCATGTTCTTACATCCTTGTAATTGAACAACTAATACCTTAGCAAGGGATTAGATTAATTTTCCCAGATATTTATACCGTTCAGCACCAAAAATAGGCCGTCTATACTGACTTTAGCCAATATTATTGAATGCAGACTCGCTAGAAGTGAATCTAGTTTCTAATGTTTAGTTACTTAATAGAGTGAAATAACGCGATCATTTACGAAGGTATAGCGAGGTTGTTTATACCAACCATATAGAAGTGATTTACGTGGTTCTTTGTGGACTTTGGTGTCGTAAATTTTAAGTTCACCTGTTACTGGGTTCATCCAGAAGTCTAGGTCGTATAGTTTTTTTGGCTCGCCTGCGACATGGAAATCGGTGCAGGCAAAATAGGTGCTGCTATTGATCTTGCGTACTGGGTCATGAATTTTCACGAATTTCAGTGCCAGAATTTCTCCAGTTTTGTCATCACGTAGATGGAAGATACCATTTTCGTCTACTTGGTCTGCAATGTAGTCTGTCATGGCTTTTTTAATATCTTCTACATAATATTTGCGTGGTGCTTCGTCTGAGTTTGGTTGTACATCATTATTTTTAACCAAAGTGTCACCAAAAGCATTGCCCCCAAAAGTAATTAATAATCCAAAAATTAAACCAGTGCCTAAAGTGGCTAAGATTTTTATAGTATTTGATTTCATATTGATTGCTTTCGGGAGCTTAACTTTTAACTACTACTCTTCTTCGGCTGGTTCGCCAGCATGTTCCTTATGTTCAGCAGCTTCACCTGCATGTTCCTTATGTTCAGCAGCTTCACCTGCATGTTCCTTATGTTCAGCAGCATCGCCTGCATGCTCTTTGTGCTCAGCTGCTTCACCTGCGTGTTCTTTGTGCTCAGCTGCTTCACCTGCGTGTTCTTTCTTATCGGCAGCATCGCCAGCATGTTCGCCTGCATTAACCACCATTAAAGGTGTTATTAATAGTAATAGGGCCGCTAAAATTTTCAAATTTTTCATCATCATACTCCTGGGTTATTGCCTAAAAGGCGTAATTTAATAATGCAATATTTAATTTCAGTATTTTAATTTCTTTAATTATAATTAATTTCTGGGGTTTCCATTTTAGATGCTAGCTATTTTCCTTCAGCAGCCTCACCTGCGTGTTCTTTCTTCTCAGCTTCCTCACCTGCATGTTCTTTGGCTGCTTCAGCTTCCTCACCTGCGTGCTCTTTAGTTTCGGCAGCATCTCCAGCATGTTCTTCTTCAGTCGCTGCATCACCTGCATGTTCATCACTATCTCCACCGCATGCTGCTAGTAGATACATAGTAAGTAATAAGGTTGCAAATAATTTCAAAATTTTCATAAATACTACTCCTGGTTTTTTACCTATATGGTAAGTATTAATAATTTAGCATTCTATGTACTGCTAGTTTCGCTGCTTTCACGCATAGTGTGTACAGCTTGTTCGGGCTCGAGGTTCATGTTATGACTGCGAAATGGTTCTAACAGCCAAGCAATTGGTGAAAAAGTTAAATCTCTGGCTTCAGGCAAACCTAAAGCATCTACTGCTTGTGTTGTTGCACCACCGCTCTCTGGTTGTGAGTAGGTAGCAAACAAGCGATCCCAAATACTTAATACTGTTGAGAAGTTAGCATCACCATAACGCCGGTCTACTGCATGATGTGAAGCATGAAAACGTGGTGTCACAATAATCCATGACAACCAGCGTTCAATCCAATCTGGGAAGTCGATATTGCTATGATGAAATTGTGCACACAAACTAATAAGTCCTTCAAACAGGAACCAAGCCACTACTGTGGGGCCCCAGATTACAACCCACAGCGCTTTGACCAATGAAGAGACTAATAATTCCGTTGGATGAAACCGTAATGCAGTAGTTACATCCATTGCGGTGTCTGAGTGGTGTGCCTTGTGAAAGCGCCACAAAATGCTCACGCGATGATTCGCACGATGCCAAATGTAATCGAAAAAATCGAGAACTACGACGGATAAAATGATCTCGGTCCAGCCGATGAAACCAAACCAGCGTGATAAGCCCCACCCTTCTTCCTCTACATAAACTACCCAGAGAAGAAAAGGCACATAAGCAAGAATTCGAATAATTACGGTGTTTAATGCAGCAACTCCGCTATGGAAAGCAATGCGTTTTAAGCGCGAACCACGCCATGGACGAGCTGGGGCAAAAGTTTCTACAACGAGAAATAGAGTCAGCCCCGCGACAAAAACGATGAGCTTACCGGTATCTAAGTTGATATCCATATGATAACTATAGGGCTAAATTTAGCGTTACTCAGTAATTCAATAGTACGGGCAAGTACCAAGTATAGTACAGACCATTAACAAGTGACCGACAAAGCTGGTTTTAGCTTACAAGTGAATGACCACAAATTTTTTGTGGCTAGTGACTTAATTAATTATTTAGGGCAATCGTTCCAGATCGTTTGAAGTGTTCTACGTGTGATGAGAATTTTCCGGCATCCATAAACCCAACTACGCGATAGTTGCGAAGCTCACTACCCGTGTGGTCATAAAATAATATTGCAGGCGGGCCAAACAAGCCAAGTTCTTTCAATAATGCTTTGTCTTGCTTGTCATTTTTGGTGACATCAGCTTGTAGCATGACAAAGTTATCCAGAGATTTTTGCACATCGCCATTACTAAATGTAAAGGCTTCCATTTCTTTGCAAGATACACACCAGTCCGCATAAAAATCTAACATTACAGGACGTCCGTCTTTGGTGGCTTGGGCTAATGCGGTTTGCAGTCCATTCAGGCCTTTGATTTGTTGGAACGGCAACGCATGTTCGCTGCTTGGAGTGGTGTGACTATCATCACTAGCCATCATTTGTTTAGTTGCAATGCCTTGTAGAGGTTGCAATAAACTATGACTACCGCCTGCGGCACCAATAACCAAGATGCCACCATATACAAGTGAAATGAGTCCTAAGCCCTTCCAAAGTTTTGACCAACCTGTTGCGCCTTCTTTAATAGCATCAAGTGCACCTAGATAAATTGCAGAGACAATTAGTAATGCACCGGTAAGTAATAAAATAATTGGTGCAGGTAAAATTCTTTCTAGCATCCAAATTGCTAAACCAAGTAACAGCACCCCGAACACGGCTTTTACTGCGTCCATCCATGCACCTGCCTTAGGTAAGATTTTTCCTGCAGAAGTACCGATAGCAAGAAGTGGTGCGCCCATGCCCATGCTTAAAGAGAACAATGCAATACCACCGACCCACGCATTGCCGGTTTCAGCGATATAGATCAGTGCACCAATAAGAGGTGCGGTTACGCATGGGCCAACAATTAGCGCGGAAAGTAAACCCATGATGCCGGCACCTACATAAGAGCCTTGCTTAGCTCCAGAGCTGATGTTGTTCAATTTGTTTTGAATACCGCTAGGCATTTGTAATTCATAAAAACCAAACATCGCAAGTGAAAGTAAAACGAAAATTCCCGCAAATACACTAATTACCCATGGGTTTTGGAACCAAACTTGAATGTTTTCGCCGGACAAGCCAACGATTACACCGGCAACCGTGTAGGTCACCGCCATGGCTAATACATATACCAGCGATAATGAAAATGCTTTGGAGGTAGAAATATTATCACCTTGACCAACGATGATGCTGGACAAGATAGGAATCATTGGGAACACGCATGGAGTGAATGCGAGTAGCAAACCTAAACCAAAGAAGAAAAATATCGTAAATAGCATCTTGCCTGATGCAAGCGTGCCAGCAATTTTATCTTGCTCTGATTGAAACTCAGCACCCGATCCAGAACCACCTGCAGAGGTGTTTGCACTACCACCGCTAGTTAAACCTGCTGCAGCTGCTGTGCCACCGGAAGAATCTAAATTTACAGTAATATTCTTAGTGATCGGTGGGTAACAAAGTCCTGCTTTTGCACAGCCTTGATACTTAAAAACTAAATCTACTGTTTTAGTATTTGCTGCTAACATTGTAATTGGAATGTCGGCATTAAATTCATGATCGATACTTACGATAAGGCCGAAGTATTCATCTTCTTTTTCTTTGCCTTTCGGCAACGGCAGTTCGCCTAAAGAGATTTGTGCATCATCAGCAGGTGCAACACTAATTTTGTCTTTATATAAGTAGTAGCCGTCTTGGATTAACCAATTGGTCTTGATAATGTTGCCATCGCCTTGTTTTGCCGTTACAACGAAAGCCACATCCGGATCTAAAAATTCGTCTTCTTCTTCACCTGCTAGATTTGCAAGTGGGCTATCTGCCCAAGTTACAGAACTTAAAAAAGTAAAAAGTAAACATAGTGTTATGCGTAATAAATTCATGATGTTGTATTCGTTGTTAGTTCGTTTGTAACCCATTCATTAGCCAGTCTAAATAATTTTTTGAGCCACCAGTAATTGGAGTCGAAATTATCTCAGGAAGTTCGTAAGGGTGTTGTTCTTGTATATATAACTCAAATTCTGAGTAGCAATTATCAGTCGTTTTGATAACCGCTATATGC